>CAMATY010000016.1 GCA_945861325.1 Ferrithrix thermotolerans DSM 19514 | reverse complement strand
CAAAACTTGGTGCTGCAACTGTCAATCAGTTCGATTCTGCGCAGACTGCTGCCACCGGCGCTGATGCCGTTCATACAGATGTATTTGTATCAATGGGTCAAGAATTAGAAACTGCAAAGCGACTAATTGATTTCAAAGAGTTCTGCGTTGATGCAGAGGTAATGTCTCGTGCCAGTAAGAATGCGATTTTTATGCACTGCCTACCAGCACATCGGGGAGTAGAAGTATCTGCCGAAGTAATTGACGGTCAACAAAGTCGAATAGTAACTCAAGCACATAATCGAATGCATGCAGCGCGTGGATTGCTCGCGCATCTGATGGGGGTAACGCCATGAGTTCAAAAGTTCAACGACAACAATTGATAGCCAAACTCGTCAGTTCGCAAACCGTCACGAGCCAACCGCAATTGCGTGAGTTATTAAAAAAGCAAGGTATCGCTGCAACTCAAGCAACTGTCTCGCGCGATCTAGAAGATCTGGGCGCCGTTAAAGTTCGCACGACCGAGGGTGAAACAACATATGCAATCCCTGAGTTTGAGCCAGATCGCCTCGCCCCGCCCGATCAATTAAAGCGCGTGCTCGCAGAATGGGTTGCTGATGTGCAATACAACGAGCCGATAGTTGTTGTTCGCACTCCACCAGGTTGCGCCCATGTAGTCGCATCTGCCCTCGATCGTTCTCGTTTGCGAGGATTGCTCGGCACGGTTGCTGGTGATGACACAATGATGTGCGTGGCAAGTTTAAAACACACCGCGAAACAACTAGCAAAAGACATTCGCAAACTCGCAGGTCTCGACAATGGCTGATCAACCACTTTGGCACGGACGATTTGAATCAAGTCCAGCGGAAGCCTTGATGAAGTTCACCGAGAGTCTTTCGTTCGATCAAAAACTATGGCGAGACGACATAACTGGATCGATTGCCCATGTCAAAGGTCTCGTTCACGGTCAGATAATCAGCAAATCTGAAGGCGAAAAAATAGTTGCCGCTCTCGAAACAGTTGCAAATGAGTTCGCCAACGACAAATTTGTTTTCGTCGCAACCGACGAAGATATTCATACTGCTATTGAAAGGCGAGTGACACAACTTGCTGGTGACGCGGGTGCAAAATTGCATACAGGTAGAAGTCGAAATGACCAGGTTGCAACCGCACTGAGACTGTGGTGCAAAAGAGAACTAACAAATGTTGCGCAACTTACTCTCGAATTATGCGATGTTTTCAGCAAACGAGCCAAAGAGTTTGGTTGGGGAAGTGACGGCGTGTATCTGCCTGGCTATACGCACCTGCAACGTGCTCAGCCAGTTTTGCTTGCTCATCATTTTGCTGCTCACGCTTGGGCGTTGTTGCGCGATGTTGATCGTCTGACGCAAACGATCGAACGACTTGATGTATCACCGCTGGGTGCTGGTGCTCTTGCAGGTTCATCCTTGCCGCTTGATGCAGATTTTGTTGCCACAGAACTTGGTTTTGCCAGGCGCTTTAACAATTCTCTAGATGCTGTCTCTGATCGAGATTTTGTTGCTGAGGCACTATTTGATTTGGCTTTGATTGGCGTACATCTGTCGCGCCTTGGTGAAGAATGGGTGCTGTGGACAACGCAAGAATTTGGCTTCGCCGTATTAGATGATGCCTATTCAACCGGGTCGTCGATGTTGCCGCAAAAAAAGAATGCCGATATTGCCGAACTCGCCCGTGCAAAGTCAGGTCGTCTGATCGGCAACTTGACTGGTCTACTTGCAACGCTCAAAGGAATGCCACTGGCTTATAACCGCGACTTACAAGAAGACAAAGAACCGCTGTTTGATTCTGTCAATCAAGTTGCACTTGCGTTACGTGCACTTGCAGGAATGATTACGACTGCAAAATTTAATACTGCGACGATGCAAAATGCCGCAGATTCAGAGTTGCTTGGTGCCACAGATCTTGCTGAATGGTTAGTTGCACAAAATGTGCCGTTTCGTGAGGCCCACGCCTATGTTGGTGCACTTGTGAGCAAATCAATTCGTGATTCTGTGCAACTATCGAAACTAGTTGAGGCTGACAAAAAATTGGGTGTCAAGGCAGCAGAATTGCTTGAGCCTGGTGTTGGTGTTACGCGTCGAACAACCAAAGGTGGCAGTGGGCCAGTACCTGGCGAAACTCAAGCCACTGAATTGAGCACGGCGCTGACAGTGATGCGCGCTCGTGTTGCAACTTTAAGTGCGCCACAAACCAACTCGTAACAACGCCTAATATTGTTAAATGGCAACGCCACAAGATTTCGTCAAGGATTTTGCTGAACGCGGGTTGATCCACGACAGCACAGATCGAGTCGCGCTTTCGGCCCGGGCAACGCAGTCGTCGCTCGGTGCATATGTTGGCTTTGATCCGACTGCTGATTCGCTTCACATTGGGCATTTGCTTGGACAGGTAACTCTGCGGCGGTTGCAACTTCTTGGACACCGGCCAGTTACCTTGGCGGGCGGTGCTACCGGCATGGTTGGCGATCCTTCTGGGCGAAGTGAAGAGCGGAATCTTTTAGATGGCGAAACGTTGCAACACAACGTGCAGAAAATTAAAAAGCAATTAGAGCGAATCTTGGATTTTGAAAAAGGCCCGACGCAAGCAACGCTCGTTGATAACGCAGATTGGACGAGCAAAATTACGGTCCTCGACTTTTTGCGAGATGTTGGCAAACATATAACCGTAAATCAGATGTTGGCAAAAGATTCGGTTAAGAGCCGAATTGCCGACGCTAACGGGCTTTCATTTACCGAGTTTAGTTACATGTTGTTGCAAGCAAATGATTTCCGTCATCTTGCAGAGCACCATAACTGTGAGATGCAAATGGGTGGTTCCGATCAGTGGGGAAACATAACCGCAGGAATCGATATGATTCGCAAACGGCTCAGCCGATCTGCCTACGGTTTGACCTGGCCATTGGTGACGCGTGCTGACGGCACAAAGTTTGGTAAAACAGCTGACGGCGCAATTTGGCTAGATGCAAGTCGTACATCGGTATATCAATTTCGACAATATTTCATGCAAATCGCTGATGCTGATATTGAAAAGATGTTGATGCAGTTCTCACTACGACCGATAGAAGTTGTTAAAGATATTGTTAGCCAACAGTTGATTAATCCAGAATCTCGAATCGCACAGCGATCACTTGCCAGCGAGTTGACGACACTTGTTCATGGACAACAGGCAGCACAAGACGCCCAAGACGCTGCCGAAGTATTATTTGGGGCTAGTCCGACTTCGTCATCATTTGCGACGATGCAAGCAATTGCTAATGAAGTGGCCGTCACGCAGATGGGTGCCGCTGCACTTGGTGATGCGATTGGTGTTTTGGTTCAAACGAATCTTGCGACTTCAAATACAGAAGCACGACGCTTGATTGCGCAACGCAGTGTGCGGGCAAATGGCGAGCAAATTGATGATCAGACGAACCTTTCGAAGCTTCCGCTGTTGCATGGGCGTTGGCTGTTGCTGCGCAAGGGCAAAACCAGCTATCACCTCGTCGATATTGCCGGTTAGATCGCTAGTTGGCTAGTTAATTAGTGAGCTAGTTAATTAACTAGCTGACGCGTAAATTTAATTTCACGGCTCCGCGGATCGTCAACCGGTCACGCCACTCAGGTTCGCCGACGATCTCGATGTTCGTGAAATCGTGTACCAATGTGCCTACAGCGATTTCAGTTTCAAGTTTCGCTAAAGAGGCGCCGAGACAGTAGTGAACACCTGCCGAGAAGGCGACATGGCGATTTGAATTCGTTCTTGAGAAATCCAGTTTGTGGGGGTTCGAAAAGACGCTCGCATCGTGATTTGCAGCAGCCAAACTGGCAAGTACGAGTGCACCTTTTTCGATCGTTATTTTAGAACCTTCAACTTCAAGGTCGATATCTACTAGTGGTGTGCGAATTGTGTGTTGAACTGGTCCGTTGTATCGCAGCAACTCATCGACCATGTTCGTAGTGCATGATTCTCGGCGCATAATTGCAAGTTGTTCGGGGTGAATCAGAAGCGCATGAACTGAGTTACCAATTAAGTTGACGGTTGTTTCGTGACCCGCAATATACAGCAAAATAACAAATGACATTAATTCGTCGTTATTAAGTTTTTCGCCTTGCTCTTCGACAGCGATCAGTGATGACAACATGTCGTCTCCCATGTGTTGGCGACGATGCTGAATAATCTCTTCGAGATAAGGGCGCATTTTGCCGATTGCGACTTCGGCACGCTCAAGGTCTTCGACGCCAGTTGTTGGCTCAAGTGTCGCTGTAATAATTTGTGACCATTCGCGCAATTCATCCCCACGGTCAGTAGGCATTGCTAGCAAATCTGAGATCACAAGAAACGGCACAGGGAAGGCGAGTTCTTCGACGAGTTCAATCTTGCCCGTTCGCTTGGCATTAGCCAGCGATGCGTCGACAAGTTCTTGAATTCTCGGTCGCAAACGATCAATTGCACTTGGAGTAAAAGATTTAGAAACAAGTCTGCGCAGGCGAGTGTGGTCTGGTGGATCAAGATTCAAAATTGACTTACTTCTGACATTTTCACGCTTGAATTTTCGTGTCGGAGTCTCTGGCAAATTGGCGTTTAATTCAATGTCGCGACTGAAATCGTTATTTCGCAGTGTGTTGACGACATCGTCGTAGCGCGTGAGCACAATAAAACCGATGGGCGTTCTGTGGACTGGCTGTTCTGTACGCAAACGGTCGTAAAACGGGTGGGGATCTTTTCTGAACTCAGGATCAAACGGATTGAATAAAATCTCGCTCACAAACAAACCCTAGTTAATCACCCAACCATTGCTCGTGTTGGCGAAACATCAATAATTTCTATAACCTACGGCAGTGAATATTGATAATCAATTTGATGTGATCATCATCGGTGCGGGCATCTCGGGTATCGGCGCCGCCTATCACTTACAAACGATGTGCAAAGATCGCAGTTTCAAAATTCTTGAAGGTCGAGCAACTTTTGGCGGCACTTGGGACCTTTTTAAATATCCAGGTGTTCGTTCAGATAGTGACATGCACACACTTGGTTACAGATTCAAACCATGGACAGCCGACAAAGCGATCGCCGACGGTCCTGCAATTCTTGACTATCTCGAAGAGACGATTCGTGAAAATAATCTTGAACAAAAGATTCACTACAACCAACATGTATCTAGGGCTCAGTGGTCAACGCAGAATTCGCGATGGACTCTAAGTGTCACCGACAAGACAACCGGTGTAACCAGCGAATCCACCTGCGGATATCTATTTATGTGCTCTGGGTACTACAGCTATAAGCAAGGTTTCACACCTGAGTTTCCTGGCATTGATCAGTTCAAGGGCAAAGTTGTGCACCCGCAACAGTGGCCACAAGATTTAGATTACAAAAACAAGCGCATCGTCGTAATTGGTTCGGGGGCAACTGCGGTAACTCTCGTGCCAGCAATTGCCAAAGACGCAGCGCGAGTTACGATGTTGCAGCGTTCGCCGACGTACATGTTTTCAAGACCGGCCGTTGATCCATTTGCGAAAAGAATGCGCCGAATTTGGCCAAAGAAAATCGCCTATGCGCTGACGCGAATTGAAAATACAACACGGCAACAAGAGTTATACAAACTTTGTCGTGAAGCGCCCGAAGGTGTGAAGCAAGTATTGATTGATTCTGTGCGTCTTGAACTTGGCCCAGATTTTGACGTTGATAAACACTTCACGCCGAGTTATAACCCATGGGATCAAAGACTTTGCCTGATTCCAGATAGCGATTTGTTTGTCGCGATCAAGTCAGGCAAAGCAGATATCGTCACCGATACGATTAAGACGATTACCAAGACTGGTATCGAACTTAATTCGGGTGAACATCTTGATGCTGACATCATTGTCACGGCTACGGGTTTAAATTTGTGCACGCTCGGTGAGATGGAGTTCGTCGTTGATTCGCAGCCAGTTGATTTTGCCAAGACCTGGACATACAAAGGTTTTGCGTTTTCGAATATTCCAAACTTGGCGTCGTCATGGGGTTACATCAATGCTTCGTGGACACTTCGAGCCGACCTAACTTGCGAATATGTCTGTCGGTTGTTAAACCAAATGCGTAAGACAAAGACGGCTGCATGCACGCCGACGCTGCGTGACGAGGATCAAAATATGCCTGAACGCAAATGGATTGAGGTGTTTTCGTCGGGATATATGAAGCGAATGATGCACAAGATGCCAAAGCAAGGCGACCATGAGCCGTGGATAAACCCACAGAACTATGAACTAGATAAAAAGATGTTTCGAAAGTCGCCAGTTGATGATGGAGTGATGCTGTTCACTAAGTAGCACCTGCGCGTTGCGAGCACAGATGAACGTTCTTGGCGATAGCGTCAAGATGCCATGCCACGCGACGATAAACCTGATTCTGATCGCGGACCTCGTAGAGGTAGTGGCGAGCGCACTGGGCGTCCGGCTCGACCGTTTGTGAAAGGTAGTCGTCCACCGCGTCCAGCAGGTGCAGGTCGTGGCGATCGTCCAGACCGGGCAGATCGTCCGCGTCGTAGTTCTAGTGACCGATCTGATCGTCCAGATCGTCCGGCAAGAAGTTTTGACCGCGATCGTCCGCGTCGTAGTTCTAGTGACCGATCTGATCGTCCGGCAAGAAGTTTCGATCGCGACCGTCCGCCGCGTCGTGACAGTTCTGATCGCCTTGATCGCCCGCGTCGTAGTTCTAGTGACCGATCTGATCGCCCAGCAAGAAGTTTTGACCGCGATCGTCCGCCGCGTCGTGATTCGGATGACCGTCCAGCTCGTTCGTTTGATCGCGATCGTCCGCCACGTCGTGACAGTTCTGATCGCCCGGCAAGAAGTTTTGACCGCGATCGTCCGCCGCGCCGTGACAGTTCTGATCGCCCTGATCGCCCGCGTCGTAGTTCTAGTGACCGATCTGATCGTCCGGCTCGTTCGTTTGATCGTGATCGTCCGCCACGTCGTGACAGTTCTGACCGTCCAGATCGTCCGCGTCGTAGTTCTAGTGATCGATCAGATCGTCCGGCTCGTTCGTTTGATCGCGACCGTGCGCCGCGTCGTGACAGCGCAGATCGTCGTCCGCGTCGTGACAGTTCTGATCGTCCAGTTCGCGCCCGTCGTGATGATGGCCCAGATACTCGTACTACCGCGCAACAAAAATCTGATGATGTAGCTCGTCGTACCGGCGGTCGACGTTACGGAACAGATCCGTATCCACCGGCTAAGCACACTCGTGAGAGTTGGCAAGACGAAGGCTCAACTCGTAAATCGTCATCTGGTCCGCGAACAAGTTCAAAGCGTTCATCGCGCTTTGAAGACGACGACGATCGCGCAATGACGATCAGCATTAAAAATGTTGAGGCTGGCGATGCAAACAAAATTAAAGAACAACTGGGCGCAACTGCCGATCGGGCGATTGAGCGACTGGCTCGTTCGTTACACGCGTTCGAAGCGCACCGATATTCTGAAGCGCGCAAATTGATAATGCCACTTCTATCAAAGGTGATAGGTATTGCGATCGTTCATGAAGTTGCGGGTCTGTCGATGTATCGACTTGGTCGTTGGCAAGATGCAGCAGATCAACTTGAAATCGCGCGAGGCATCAAGCCCGCTGAAGTTGTTAATCATCCAGTGTTGGCTGACTGTTATCGCGCATTGCGTCGCTACGAAAAAGTTACCGAACTTTGGGAGTCGATGAAACTGATGTCGCCTCCGGCAGGTCTGCTGGCTGAAGGTCGAATTGTCGCTGCAGGTGCATTGGCAGATCAAGGCGAATTACAAAGTGCGGTGCGAATGATGACTCACGGCACTAGCGACCCACATAAAGTACAAGAGCATCATCTTCGTGAATGGTATGTTTTGGCAGATCTTTATGATCGCGCCGGAGATGTTGCAAGTGCACGTCGCTTGTTTGTCAAGATTCAAAGCAGCGAGCCAAATTTTGCTGATGTTGCTGATCGTTTAAATACTCTCGGCGAATAGCCACACCAACCGGGTTCGATTCCCGGCGTTGCAGAAATTAATGGTCTGCTCTGATGGGTTGCATTACTTGCTCGATGAACCGCATCACTGGCTCAGTTGATTTCGGGTGACCGAAATCTAAAACGAAATGAGAAACGCCGAGTTTAATAAGGTGTCGCAAATCATCGGCAAATTGCAGCGACTCAGAATCAGTCGTCGGAAGCGGCCGCTCAATAGTCAAAGAGATTTCAATTGATTGCGGGTCACGACCGGCATGTTGCGCACTAGCGCGCACGATGTCTCGCTTTTTTATCCATTGCTCTTCGTTTCCGTGAAGTGACGAGTTCCAAACATCGGCGAGGCGACCGACCAGTGGTAGGCCAATTTGCTCGCCATACGCACCAATGCATATCGGTGGTATTACTGAAGGTTTTGGTGGGGCTGCCGCACCACTAATGCTGTAATGCTTGCCTTCATAGATGGGATTATCACTAGTCCACATTGTGCGACAGATGTGAATTAGATCTTCAAGTTGGGCGAATCGCACAGCGGGTCGTGGAAACTCGTATCCGTATGACGCGTATTCATCTTCACGCCAGCCAGCACCGATGCCGAGCATGAATCGATTTTCTGAGAGTACTTGCAGCGTTGCAGCCATTTTTGCAGTAAGCGCCGGGTTTCTGTAACCCTGGCCAAGCACGTGATGACACAACATCACATTAGGAAACTTTGCCGCTAGCCAAGTGAGTGTTGTCCACGCCTCCATAAACGGGTCGGTCGGTGAGTCGAAGCCGTAGAAATGATCGGCGATCCAGAGCGAATCGAAATGTTGTAAAGCAGTCGGCAAGATGTGTTTCTCTTGGTACATCACTATCGGTTCAAAATCGCTCCACTTATTGCCAATAACAGGCGAGAGCCATCCAAATTTTGTGTTCACGCTCTAGCCACTGGGCGATATTATCGCAGATTGCGGATAACTAGTCCGGTTTGAAGTTTTGGTGTGAAAAAAGTTGACTTTGGTGGCATTAGTAAACCTTCATGAGCGGTGCGCTGAATTTCTGCAACACTGACCGGGCGAATTAGCACGGCAGCGGAGAATTTTCCGGTTGTAAGTTGCTGGCGAACTTCGCTCAAGCCGTGCTGGTAACTGACTTCATGTTCAAAGTTTTTCAGTGCATGTTCTAACAGTGCGCTATCAAGTTGGCGAACGCCAGAAAACTCTTGTGGTTTTGGCGTAAGCATAAACCCAGAACCATCTATAGCGATAAGTGTCAAATGATTATTTAGCGCCATCTCAGAAATAATTGTGTCACTTACCTTGGCGATTGGTGATATCTCAAATGACTTCGCAAGTGTGGCTTTTAGATCGTCGTAACTAGTACCCGAATAAAGACGATGGATTGCCGCAACACTGAGTTGCTCGTCTATAAGTTCGTTGATGTAACACAGCACCAAATTTGCGTCGGTAAGATTTTTTGCTTCGGCACTAAAAGTTCGGCTGATTGCATAGCGGTGATGACCGTCGGCGATCACCACAGGGCTTTGACTAATTAGTTTGCTAATAACTGCGCACCGTGATTTATTGCTGATGCGTTCAACAATGTGTTGAACATCATTCTCATCAGTAAACGCGCCAACTGGATCGCCTGGCTCAACAAGTGCAGTCGTCAAGCCAGCAGTTAGCGATAATCCCCAGATCGGTGAAAGGTTTGCTTTGGTTGCGCGAGTTAGTTCGAGGCGATCGGTTTTAGCTTTCGGGGTGGTTTGTTCGTGCGGTAGAACTTCGCGCGAGTCTGGCGGCTCAATTTTTAACGCTCCGACTACGCCGACTGTCTGGCGAGTCTTGCCTTCAGAGTCGGTGAACTTCATCCGGTACAAAGTAAAACTTGGAGTTTCATCTAAAACTAGAACGCCAGAGTGTTGCCAATCCATAAAACGTTTTGCCGCATTCAGATATGGCTCATCGCCGATTGGTAAATCAATATTGACGATGTTGTGCTCACTGCGAGATGCGAAAGTCGCACGGTCTGCATCACTCTGGACGTCGTATGGTGCAGAACATACATCAGCAAGTGTTATTTCGGGTGAATATCGAAGCGCTTGGAAAGGGAGAACTTGAGGCACACTGAAAGGGTGGCATGGACGATCATCTTTTGGCAACCTGTCGGAGTAAAGATTTGAAGCCAGCAATTCTTTGCGATCTAGATGGAGTTGTTTGGCTTTCGCACGACCCAATACCCGGGTCTGTTGAAGCAATTGCCGCATTGCGATCTGCTGGTCATCGCGTTTTGTTTGTGACAAATAATTCGTATTCGCTAATTGCATCGCAAGAACAGACTTTGGCGAAAATTGGTGTGCCGAGCGTTGGCGATGTACTCAGTTCTTCTGGTGCTGCGGCCACGCTTCTTCGCGCTGGTCAGCGTGTGCTCGTTGCTGGTGGCCCAGGTGTTGTTGAGGCCGTCGAACAGGTTGGCGCAGTCGTTGTTGGTCGTACTGATGATGATTTAGACGATGTCAGTGCGCAAAGTAACGACGTAAATATTGACGCAGTAGTTGTCGGCTTTCATAAAACATTCGATTTCGAATCTATGCACCGGGCTTCGCGAGCTGTTCGTGCGGGCGCCAAACTAATCGGCACTAACGACGATGCGACATTTCCGACATCGAATGGCGTTATACCTGGTGGTGGCTCAATACTCGCGGCAGTTGCAACAGCGAGTGGTGTTGATCCACAAATAGCCGGCAAACCGTTTACGCCGATGGGCGATCTTGTGCGCCAAACACTTGGTGTCGAAGATCTCGCAGAATGTTGGATGGTAGGCGACCGGTTTTCGACCGATGGAATGTTCGCAAAAAACATTGGCGCAAAGTTTTGTCTGGTGACTTCTGGAGTGAAAACGCAAGAAGAGGCAGTTGCTCTGCAGCAGCAACATAAATTTGCCTTAGTCGCGAATGATTTAAGGCATTTTGCTCAACAACTAGGTGTCACAGTTTGAAGCGTGAGCGACTTGAATTAGTTCTTGTTTCGCGTGGAGTTGTTGTCGACATAGATGCTGCCAAACAGGCGATTGATGATCGACTCGTGCATGTCAATGGATCAATCGCGATTTCGTATTCGCATTTAGTTGCGCCGAATGATCAAATTCTTCTTGCTGTCACACCGCGATTCGTGAGTCGAGGTGGTTTTAAACTCGAAGCTGCTTTGGTGCACTTCAAGATTGATCTTGTTGGTTTGCGGGTGTTAGATGTTGGCGCATCGACCGGAGGCTTCACTGATTGTGCGTTGCAACATGGCGCGCGACAAGTTGTTGCTTTGGATGTCGGCAAAAACCTGTTGCATGAAAAACTCCGTAGCGACGAGCGCGTCGTTGAAGTCAGCGAGACAAATGCTCGGGATATCGGCAAGCTCACTAGCACGAGCACTGGCGCTGGCAATGCTTTATTTGCCGAAAAATTTGATGTCGTGGTCGCAGACTTATCGTTCATTTCGGTACACGAAGTTTTGCCGTCAATGCTTGCTGTTCTCAAAGCCGATGGCCTGCTGGTCTTGCTAGTTAAGCCACAGTTTGAGGCGACTCGACAAGAGGCCGACAAAGCATCTGGGGTGATTGAAGACCCTGAGATTCATCAGCGCGTGTGTCGCGAAATTAGCGAAGCTACATCCCAAAAGGGCTGCACCGTGCTTGGCGTAATTGAATCACCTATTCGGGGGCAACAGGGCAATATTGAGTTTCTGCTCGGTGCTAAATACACCCACCGAGACGCCATAACTCAATAGATTGTTAGATATGGGTGCGACTAGTTCTGGTGAGAAATCAGCTGTCAACATAATTTTAGTTGCGCATCACACTCGGCCTGAGGCTGCTGATTTGATTCGCAGTGCACACACTTGGTTGCAAAAACATGGTCACAATTTATGGATGCCACCCGAAGATGCCAAGGTGCATGGCTTGACTGATATTTCATCAGATCGTTCAGCGCAAGATGCTGACCTATTAATTAGCCTCGGCGGTGATGGCACCATTTTGAGATCAGTTGAAATGCTTAACGGCGCGCCTGTACCAATTTTGGGAGTAAACATGGGGACTCTTGGCTATCTCACCGAAATTGAGCCACAAGACTTTATGCCGCGACTTCAACAGTGGCTTGCGCATTCGGCTGAGCGAAGCGAGCCGAATTCATTAAGCACGGATGAGCTGCGCGATTCGGCTTCGATAATCATTGATGAGCGAATGATGTTGTCGATCAAATTGACGCGGGCAGTTGATGGCAAAGTTTCGATCTGGCGTGCACTAAACGAATCTGTTATTGAGCGTCAACAGTCGGGCCACACAGTTTGGTTAGATGTAACGATCAATCATGAGTTATTCGCGCGGTATTCGGCCGACGGTGTAATCGTTGCAACACCCACAGGGTCAACTGCATATTCAATGTCTGCACGCGGCCCTGTTGTCTCACCTCGCCATCGCGCGATGTTGCTTACCCCCGTTTCGCCGCACATGTTGTTTGACCGCAGTCTTGTGCTCGGGGCAACCGAAATGTTGAGCATGCAAGTTGTTGGTTCACGTCCAGCTGAATTAGTGATTGATGGTCGACATGTTGCAACACTCGACCATGGCGACTGTGTGTCGTACGAGGGTGATAGTTGCACGGCGCAATTCGTCCGCTTTAAACAGCCACAGTTTCACCAAATAGTGCGCGCCAAGTTTGGATTAGGAGACGAATAGTGCTGAGTGAGCTACACATCGAAAATCTCGGAGTAATCGAGAAGCTTGAAGTTGTACTAACTAATGGGCTGACTGCATTAACTGGCGAGACTGGTGCAGGCAAGACGATGCTTGTTGAAGCGATCAGTTTGCTCGTTGGCGAGCGAGCCGACGCGACAATCGTGCGCCCCGGAGCCCAAGAAGCACGAATCGAAGGTCGGTTCATTGACGGTGATACCGAAGTTGTGCTGACTCGTGTAATCCCAAATGATGGGCGGTCACGGGCCTACATCAACGGTCGACTAGCAACAGTCGCCAATTTATCTGAACAAGGCTCATCGCTCGTTGATCTGCATGGGCAACATGCACATCAAAGTTTGCTTGGTATGGCGGCACAGCGGTCAGCGCTCGACCAGTTTGCGTCAATTGATTTAACTGAGTTACGCAATGCTCGCGCAAGGTTGACCGAAATCGATGCGAACTTAGCGGCAATCGGCGGTGATGAGCGTGCTCGCGCACGAGAGATTGATTTATTGGCGTTTCAAGTTGAAGAAATTAGCAATGCTGGGCTTGACGACCCGAATGAAGATCAATCACTTGAACGCGACGAAGATTTGTTGGCAGACGCAGTTGCTCATCGAGAGGCAATGTGGCAAGCAGTTGCGGCATTATCGCAAGACGACGGCGCTCAAGACACGATTGGTCAGGCAGTTGCAAGTTTTGGTCATCGCGATGCGCTCAATGATCTCGCAACTAGGTTGCGCACGATACAACAAGAACTTAGCGATGTGGTTTCTGATCTGCGGGCAAAAGCAGAGTCGACCGAAGAAAATCCAGAACGACTTGAAGAGATTCGAAAACGCCGTCACCTGCTGGTTGATCTTCGGCGCAAATACGGTGAGTCACTAGACGAGGTTATTAAGTATGGTCAAGAAGTCGCCGATCGTCTCGCCGAGTTGCAGGGCTACGAGGCTCGGGCGGCACTTTTAGATTCTCAAAAAAAATCAGCACTCGAAGATTTAGCCAAAGCCGAAAAAATAGTTGGTACAAAGCGTCGTGAGGCCGCACCAAAACTCGCGGCGGCAGTTGAAGGGCATCTCAAGACTCTGGCGATGGTTAATGCTTCGTTGGCAATCAATGTTGGTGATGATCCGGGTGACGAGGTGTCAGTTTTGCTTTCAGCGAACCCTGGCTCGCCACTGCTGCCGTTGACAAAAGTGGCGTCGGGTGGCGAACTTGCCCGAACGATGCTTGCATTGCGACTTGTTCTAACTCAGGCGCCAGGCACGCTCGTGTTTGACGAAGTTGATGCAGGCATCGGTGGCACTGCAGCCGTGGCAGTTGCTGCCGCACTGGCTGATTTGGGGCTAAGACATCAGGTTTTGGTCGTTACCCATTTGGCTCAGGTGGCTGCGGCAGCGAGCACTCAGGTCAATGTCACGAAAACAGTGCGAGATAAGCAAACCTTCGCTGAAGCATCAATTCTGAGTGGCGAAAACCGAGTCGCCGAGATCGCACGAATGCTGTCTGGTGGTGTCGCCGAAGGTTCAGCCAATGAACATGCCCGTGATCTTTTGAATGCCAGTTATGGCAAGAAGGCCCGTAGCTAAGTTTTTTTGGTATACTTTAATTCCGTCGTACCAACTGTGAGTTTTTCTCACATGATTCTGAAAGACGGGAGCCCGAAGTGCCAAAGCATGTGTTCGTAACGGGCGGTGTTGCAAGTGGGCTCGGTAAAGGTCTCACTGCTTCTTCTTTAGGTCGTCTTCTAAAAATGCGTGGATTGCGCGTGACGATGCAAAAACTTGATCCGTATATCAATGTCGACCCAGGAACAATGAATCCATTCGAACATGGCGAAGTTTTTGTTACCGATGACGGCGGAGAAACCGACTTAGATCTCGGACACTACGAGAGGTTCATTGACGAACCGCTAACTCGTGCTTCAAATGCGACGACTGGTTCAATTTACCAATCTGTTCTTGCCGCCGAACGACGCGGAGATTATCTCGGGCGAACAGTGCAAGTGATTCCGCATGTGACTGACGAGATCAAACGACGCATTCGAAGATTAGTTACTGACGAAGTTGATGTTGTGATCACCGAAGTCGGCGGCACAGTTGGTGACATTGAGATTCTTCCGTTTCTTGAAGCGATTCGACAATTCAGAAATGAAGTAGGTCGTGACAATGTTTGTTACGTCCACGTAACTTTGGTGCCGTTCATTGGACCGAGCGGCGAGCAAAAGACGAAACCGACGCAACACAGCGTCACCGAACTTCGTAGTCGTGGAATTCAACCAGATGTGATTGTTTGTCGAAGTGATGAGCCACTTAGTGATTCTTTGAAACGCAAGATTTCAAGTCAATGCGATGTTGACAATCGTGGTGTAATTAATGCCGTTGATGTCAAGAACATTTATGAACTGCCATTAATTTTGCACGACGAAGGTTTAGACACCGTGATTTGTGACGTGCTGCGAATTGACTCACCGATTGATTTGACCCCGTGGCGCAATCTTGTAAATCGCATCGAAGCCTCGGTTTCGCCTGTTCGAATTGGCTTGATCGGAAAATATGTTGACTTACATGATGCCTATCTTTCGGTAATTGAAAGTCTTAAGCATGCTGGGTTTCACCACGAAGCACAGATCGAGGTCGTATGGATTCAAGCCGAAGATGTTGAAGGTTTATTAGCCGACGAACGAATCGGCTCGCTCGACGGCATTGTGATTCCTGGTGGTTTTGGCCCTCGCGGCATCGAAGGCAAGATTCGTGCTGCCGAGTTTGCGCGCGAAAACAATGTGCCGTGTCTAGGTCTATGTCTCGGTATGCAAGTGATGACGGTTGAGTTCGCCCGCAACGTGCTCGGGTTGACAGATGCCAACTCAACCGAGTTCAACGCGGCGACTCCGCACCCGGTTATTGATTTGATGATTGATCAGCGTGAAGTAACAAACAAAGGTGGCACGATGCGACTCGGCGCTTACTATGCAGTGTTGTTGCCCGGAAGCAAAGTGGCAAATGCTTATGGTGAGCCAGTTGTCAGTGAGCGTCATCGTCACCGTTATGAATTTAATTCGAACTACCGTGCGCGGATCGAAGCAGCAGGTCTATTGTGCAGTGGTACATCACCCGATAAGCGTCTCGTCGAGTTTGTTGAGCTTGAGAATCATCCGTTTTGGGTTGGGACACAGGCGCACCCAGAATTCAAGAGCCGTCCAGATCGTCCGCATCCGTTGTTTCGCGAATTAATTGGCGCAGCACTTAAATTTCGAGAACAGCGACTTGCGCAATTGTCTACGAGCAAAGAAGATGCTGTGGCAACTAAAAAATCCGTAGTTCACTGAGTCGCGTTTTATCTCTTCTCTAATGACAGCGCAGTTCACTAGCGCCAGCGAAAAGTTGGTTCACGAATGGGCAGTGTGGTCGCTTGTTCAAGGTAAGTTCCTTGACCCAAATGGTGAGGAGTTTGTGCGAACCTTTGTGCGGTCGCCCGGCGCAGTTGGTGTAGTTGCTCTCGTTGGCGAAAAAGGCTCGCGCAAAGTTGTGCTTGTTCGCCAGTACCGACCACCACTAGGTGTAACAACTCTTGAGATACCAGCGGGGATGCGCGACCTTGAAGGCGAAAACACTGAGGTCACTGCGCGCCGCGAACTTGAAGAAGAAGCTGGACTAGTTGCTGGTTCGTTGCTCAACCTTGGTCGTCACACTTCGGCACCAGGAATCAGCAATTCATCTGTTGATTTGTTTTTGGCAACAGAACTTGTTGCGACAAAAACCGATCGTCACGGTCCTGAAGAGCAATTTATGACTATTGAATACATTGCCTTTGAACGGTGCATTGAAATGATAAAAAATGGTGAGATTCAAGACGGCAAAACTGTGATCGGATTGTTGCTAGTTGCACAATTAGCAAGTTCATATATTTAGCACATGGCATCTAATCCACTTGACACGTTTATGACGTGGATGAGAGTGGAGCAAGGAAGGTCTGTCAACACACTTTCTGCCTACCAGCGAGACCTTGATAATTACTTGGTTTGGCTTATTTCGCAAAAGACGACAATCATCAAAGTTTCGGTTCAAGATCTTGAAAAGTTTCTGGCGCACTTGCGAAAGTCAGGTCGGGCTCCGAAATCTGTCGCAAGACATTTTGCAGCGGTGCGAATGTTTCATCGATATTTAAATCAAGAAGGTCTTCGTCCCGATAATCCTGCGGCGTTGGTTGACGGTGTGAAAGTTCCATCTAGTTTGCCCAAGGCGCTTGCAGAAGAAGATGTGATTCGATTGCTGGGTGCTGTAACTGGAGTTGATTCGTTTGCAAGACGAGACAGAGCGCTGCTCGAATTTCTTTATGCAACAGGTGCTCGAGTCGGCGAAGTTTGTAATTTGTCGATGGGGGATATTGATATGGAAGATTCGCTCGTGCGCCTTTTTGGAAAGGGTGCAAAAGAACGAATCGTGCCGTTTGGCAGAATTTGTCGTGATGCATTGGCTGACTATTTTGATTTGGGTGGCCGGTCGGCATTGACACCGCAACATTGGAAGTCGCGTAAAGATAGTGATGCTGTGTTTCTCGGAGTGCACGGCACGCGATTATCGCGCCAGGCCGCATGGGGTATCGTTCGCAAATATGGTGATATTGCAAAAATCAAAGATCTATCTCCACATGCTTTGCGGCACTCATGTGCCACTCATATGTTGGTGCACGGTGCAGATTTGCGAGTGGTGCAAGAACTCCTCGGACATGCTTCGGTGAGTACCACGCAGATTTATACGAAAGTTGACATTCAGGTGTTGAACGAAATGTACCGTGAATCACATCCGCGAGCCCGTTTGAAATCATGAAATACTTAAAGCATCTTTTGGCTCGCTTCTTTGGATCGTTATCGCGGGCAACACCGGCAGTTGCAGATCTTGCGGAGGTTGCGGCAATTTTGTTAACTGTCGAGTATGAACTGTGGCAGAAACTGCCACCGATGGATCAGCGACACAGTATTGCGGTGATGCAAAGATTTCTTGAACGACGCCCTGGCGCACAAATTAGCGAAATTCGTGCGGCGCTGTTGCATGACATCGGCAAAATTGATGCGAATCTAGGTGTGGTTGGCAGAGTTGTTGCAACTTTGGTCGGTCGTCACGGTGAGCGTTTTACGGCTTATCACGATCACGAATTAATAGGTAGCGAGTTGCTCAAAGACATTGGAAGTGATTTGCTTACTTGTCAACTTGTTGCTGGAAGTACAGATTCGGATATTGCTAGTGCTCTGCACGACTTGCGAGACGCCGACAATATTTAGTGGCTATACGACAAATTGTTTAATTACCTCGGTTATTCTGCTGCGAGAAACCCAATCGCTTGCTGAGCACGACTAAGAGTTTTGCTCGCGACTTCTTTAGCCCGAGCATTGCCTTTGTGTAGCAAGCGCATTAACTCGCCCTGATCATTTAACAGTTCAAAATAGCGGGCCTGTATCGGTGCAAGCATTTCGATAACCGCTTGAGCACTCGCAGACTTTAAGTCTCCGTATCTCGTATATGTCTCGGCTGCTTTTTGGGGGGTTGTGCCTGTTGCGGCAGCCAAAATTTCAAGCAGATTTGACACGCCGGGCTTGCGCTCGCGATCGAAGACAACTTCGGTTTCGCTATCTGTAACTGCGCGCTTGAATTTTTTTTCAATTTTCGATGGATCATCAAACAAATAAATTACGCCCGAATCGTCGTCGCCAGATTTCGACATCTTTGCTATCGGATTAAGTAAATCCATGACCCGAGCACCACTCGGCGGGGTCACCGATTTTGGAATCACAAAAGTGTCTCCGAACCTGTGGTTGAATCGAATTGCAATATCGCGGGTAATTTCGATGTGCTGGCGTTGATCATCACCGACTGGCACTTCGTTGGCATCGTAAAGCAAAATGTCGGCAGCCTGTAGCGCAGGATATGTGAACAAACCCGCTGAAACGAATTCGGCCTCGCGCTTGGCTGACTTGTCTTTGAACTGTGTCATCCTGCTCAATTCGCCAAAAGAAACTGTGCACTCCATAATCCACCCGAGTTGGCTATGTTCTGGAACATGGCTTTGGACAAAAACAGTGGCAACATCTGGGTCGAGGCCGACCGCGAATAAAACCGCGGCGAGTTGCAGAGTATTTCTGCCAATTACGCCTGGTTCTTCGGTCACCGTCAATGCGTGCAAGTCAACGATCCCATGAAAAACATCGGCTTTATGCTGCCCCGAAACCCAGTTTCTCAGCGCCCCAAGGTAGTTGCCGAGGTGCACCTCGCCCGTGGGTTGGATACATGAAAGCACTCTTGTCACAAATCAACCTTAGTTGTCGCCAATGATTGAGCAGGGGAGGTAATCTCGCAGTGATGAAATATGCAGTTTCGACCCCAACTTTTGAGGGCCCGTTTGATCTGCTGTTGCATCTAATTCTGAGGCAAGAAGTTGACATTCATGAAGTCTCACTTTTGAACATTGTCACGCAATACCTTGAAGAAGTTGCGCGAATGCCAGTAATCGATTTGGATCTCGCCACCGAGTTTTTGTTGATCGCCGCGACGCTGATTGAACTAAAGACCAGACGTCTGTTGCCAGGCAAAGATGACGGCGATTTAGATGAAGAACTCGCGCTTTGGGAAGAGCGGGACTTGTTGCTTGCGCGACTTTTAGATTGCAAAACTTTTAAAGATGTTGCTTCTGTGTTCAATGATCTTGTGAGCCGTGCAAATTTGAGTTTTCCGCGGATGGCAGGCCCCGAGGAGCGCTTTGCTGCTTTAATACCCGATCTTCTAGAAGGCGTGAGCCCACTTCGGCTTCAGCGGGCATACTTGCGCGCCGCTGCACCAAGACCGCCAACGGTGATTGGCATAGAGCATATCGCGCCAATTCGTGCGAGTGTCGCTGATGCGTTAGTTACAGTTTCACAGCAACTTCGTGTTGATGGTCGAACGACTTTTCGAAAGTTGGTTACTGGCATCAACGACCGAATCGAAATTGTCGTTAGGTTTCTCGCGATTCTTGAATTGTTTAAGCAAGGTCGAGTTGATCTCGACCAAGTTGAGCGATTCGGAGATATCGAAGTGATTTGGCTCGGAGTTGA
Organism: Ferrithrix thermotolerans DSM 19514; assembly: GCA_945861325.1. Classification (GTDB taxonomy): domain Bacteria; phylum Actinomycetota; class Acidimicrobiia; order Acidimicrobiales; family Ilumatobacteraceae; genus BACL27. The sequence goes on along the minus strand of CAMATY010000016.1, from coordinate 5,712 downwards.
AGAACAAGAAATTTCAATTGATAACTATGAAGGATGATGCAAGAAAATGAGTGATGCTGAAAATACTTTAGATCCAGAAATAGTTCGCGCACTCGAAGCGATCTTGTTAGTAGCGATGGAGCCGGTTTCTCCGGTGCTGTTGGCCCAACTACTTGAGATTTCTCAGACGACAGTTGAAGAGGTTTGCGAACGACTCGCTGAAACATATGAGTCTGCAGGACACGGTTTTCAATTAGTAAAAATTGCAGGTGGTTTTCGTTTTCAATCGCATCCAGATTTAGCATCATATGTTGAACGATTTGTGCTCGACGGGCAACAAGCACGAGTTTCATCTGCCGCTCTTGAAACTTTGGCGATCATCGCATATAAGCAACCCTTGTCGCGTACACAGGTCGCAGCAATTCGTGGTGTTGATCCAGAAGCAGTAATGCGAACCTTGCAAGCGCGTGGCTATATAACCGAAGTTGAGCGCGATGATGGGCCCGGTCAGGCCGTGATGTTTGGAACAACGCCATTGTTTCTTGAACGACTCGGAATCGCGTCTATTGAACATTTACCTTCAATCGCCGATTTTATTCCTGATGCCAGCGTTGTTGAAGCACTCGAACGCGGTCTGCGTGTCGAGACAGACGACGTAACAACGCCTGAAGTATAAAGAGTTTAATTAAGTGGGCAAGAACTCGCCTGACGAGTTTGACAATACCGACGGTGAACGACTGCAGAAAGTTTTAGCCAAAACGGGTTGGGGTTCGCGCCGTGAATGCGAGATTCTGATCGACGAGGGGAGAGTGCGAGTCAACGGCGAAATTGCGATTCTCGGTCGCAGAGTTGATGTTGACAAAGATTCTGTTGAAGTTGACGGGATCACAATAGGTGTATCACCTGGTCTCGTTTATTACTTGCTGAATAAGCCAGTCGATGTAATCACGACCGCTAAAGATACGCACGGCCGCGCCACCGTTATTGAGCTTGTGCCATTTGAACCTCGTGTGTTTCCAGTTGGTCGTTTAGATGCTGAAACCGAAGGATTGATTTTGATGACAAACGATGGTGATCTCGGACATCGCCTTACACATCCAAGTTTTGGAATTGAAAAAGAATACTTGGCGCATGTGCAATGCTCGCCAAATGGTGTGAGTGAATCGGCGTTGAAAAAACTGCGTGACGGGGTAGAACTCGATGACGGTTTTACAGAACCAGCGCAAGTTGGTCAGTTGCAACCGGGTCTGTTGCGAATAATTATTCACGAAGGGCGCAACCGACAAATTCGTCGAATGTGTGACGCGGTCGGTCACCCAGTGCAGCGACTCGTTCGCGTTCGTATCGGACCATTGATTGACAGAACCCTCGTGCCTGGTTCGTGGCGACTATTGACCACGGCAGAGGTCGTGGCATTAAATCAAGCCACCGCAAAGTGACTCACGGGTAGAATTTGACGGTGGTGATGCGGCGCGCGAATGTTCTCGGCTTAGGTCTGATCGGCGGCTCGCTCGCGCTGGCTCTTGCAAAGAACGGTTTTCAAGTCAGTGGTACCGACGAAAACGCACAGACTGCACAGACTGCTGTTGAACGCAAAATTATTAGTGCGATCGGCATTGATCCGCAAGCAGAAATTAGTTTTATCGCCACTCCGGTTTCGTCAATTCCACAACAGGCGATGATTGCGTTGGGTCAAACAAATGGAATCGTCACAGATGTAGGCGGAGTTAAAGCAACGGTTGTTGATGCGATTAAGGATTCTCGTTTCATTGGTGGTCATCCAATGGCAGGTAGCGAACTTGCTGGTCTTGATGGCGCTGATGAGTCACTTTTTGAAGGTGCGGTTTGGGTGTTGACACCTTCGGTTGAGTCTTCAGATGAGACTTTCGAAAAATTGGCAAAAATAATTACTTCGCTTGGCGCCGAAATAGTCGTGCTTGAAGCGCAACGTCACGATCGACTTGTTGCTGTGGTCAGTCATCTGCCGCATCTGACGGCCGCTACCTTGATGGGTCTTGCACATGTAACCGCCGAAGAACATGTTGCTGTGTTGCGACTTGCTGCGGGTGGATTTCGCGATATGACTCGTGTTGCATCTGGGCAACCACAAATCTGGATCGATATTTGTCGCGAGAACCGCGAAGCAATTATCGACGCACTAGATGGAATGATTTCGGGTTTAATTGAGATGCGAAGAATTGTCGACACACATAGCGATCAAGAACTTTTGAGCCGACTAAAAACTGCGCGCACGGCGCGGGCGAATCTGCCAGGTCGAGTTCATGAGTTGATGGATGTTTGTGAAGTTCGTATTCCGATTCCTGACAGGTCAGGATCTGCGGCGGAAATTTTCACTCTTGCTGCAGATTTGGGTGTCAACATCGCCAACTTCGAAGTTTCGCATTCTGTAGAAGGCGACCGCGGAATCCTTGTACTGATTATTGATAAAGCAACTGCAGAGATGTTTCGCGGCGGATTAATGGCCCGCAAGTTTCGACCAACAATCCAAGCTGTTTCATGACCGAACTCGATCGTGAGCGTTTAGTTCATGTTCCAGGCTCAAAGTCAATTTCAAACCGTGCGCTAATTTGTGCTTCGTTGGCGAATTCGCAATCGGTAATTACGAACCCGGCGCCAGGTGATGATACGCAAGCAATGCTTGACGGTTTGCGAACGCTCGGGGTCTCAATCTTGCGAGAAGGCAACAGCGTCACGATCAACGGTGGGCTAGATCTTGAGAGCACAACTGTCGTTGAATTGCAAACTCGTCTTGCAGGCACTACATCTAGATTTTTGACTGCACTTGCGTCGTTAAGGCGTGGCGCCACAACGATTGACGGCGATGCACCATTGCGCACGCGACCAATGGGTGGGCTTCACGCGGCACTTCGGATGCTCGGCGCAACTGTAGTCAGTTCTGGAACCGAAGGTTATTTGCCAGTGACTGTGAACCGAGGTGGTTCTTGGCAAAATCAAATCGCGATTGACTCGACGACTTCAAGTCAGTTCACGAGTGCGTTAATGATGATCGCACCTTATATGCCAAAGGGTCTAGAGATTGAGTTGCGGGGCAAAGTTGTATCGCGCGGATATTTAGACATGACGGTCGCAGTTATGCGCGAATTCGGAGTGCGAACCGAGATTTCTGAGAATGTTATTTGGGTAGCGCCAGGTGGGTATCACGGTACGAATTTTTCGGTCGAGCCCGATGCCTCATCGGCGTCTTATCCAAGTGCTGCCGTAGCAATCGCTGGGGGCTCATCAATAATTGCCGGTCTGACAAGAAATAGTTCGCAGCGAGATGTCGAATTTTTGGATGTTTTGTCAAAGATGGGTTGTCAGGTGCGACAAGTCGAGCGTGGTATCCAAATCTCTCGTGATGCCAGCGTGGCGCTTCAGGGTGTAGATGTTGATATGTCTGATATCAGTGACTGTGTGCCAACACTCGCTGTTGTTGCAATGTTTGCCAATTCACCGACGAAAATCTCCGGGGTAGGGTTCATCCGCGCTAAAGAAAGCAACAGAATCGTTGATTTGGCGGGTGAACTACGCAAACTGGGTGCTCAGATTTCTGAAAATGATGATGGTCTGACTATTTCACCTGCGCCTTTGCACGCTGCGATGCTTGTCACACATCACGACCATCGATTAGCAATGGCGTTCGCTCTAATTGGTTTGAAGGTTGCGGATATTGTGATCGGAACGCCTGAAGTCGTTTCAAAAAGTTGGCCTAGTTATTTTGAAGATTTTAATAAATTTACGAAGAATTAAACGAGAATTTAAATTTAGAACACTTAAGAATCGTTGTGCACTGAACAAATGTTCTATAATCTTGGTCTAGCCCATTGAAGGAGCACAGATTTTGTCAGCACAGCGTGAAATTATGACCTGGGAGTCGTTCGGTGTTGCAAGTCGTGAACTCGCGATCAAAGTCGCAAACGATGGATACGAGCCAGATATTATTTTGGCAATCGCTCGTGGTGGTTTGATGGCCGCAGGGGCACTTGGCTATGCGCTTTCAGTAAAAAATACATACACGCTTAATGTTGAGTTCTACACAGGTGTTGACGAGCGATTGCCGATTCCGATTGTTTTGCCGCCCGTTCCAAATTTGGTTGACCTTAAAGATTCGCGAATATTGATTGTTGATGATGTGGCCGACACGGGTCACACACTTAAATTGGTCAATGATTTTTGCCATGGGCAAGTTAAAGAGTCTCGCATCGCAGTGCTCTACGAGAAGCCCGCATCAATCGTCAAGTGTGAATATGTCTGGAAAATGACAGATCAGTGGATTAACTTTCCGTGGAGTGATCAAGAACCGGTCGCCAAGCGCGACTTCTCTGTACGCGACGCTTGATCGCATCTTTTAACTAGTCGCACAAAATAGTTTCTGCGGCGTTTTTTCCGCTTGCGCCCCAAACGCCTGCGCCCGGAAAGGTAGCAGCCCCAGTCAGATATAAACCCTTGATCGGTGTTTTATATCTTGTCAGTTCAGGTTGAGAGTTGAGTAGTGCCGCTAATGGGCCACCAGAGAAACTTGTTGCATGTCCTTTCGGCAAGAAAAAGTCGGTTTCATATTTTGCTGGAGTCACGCATCGCCAGTCTTGAATTGAGTCAATGAAACCAGGTTCGACAAGTTTAGAATATAAATTCAGCCATCGTTGTGGTTCAGCGTTTGACTCCCATCCACCTTTAAACGAAAACGGCGTGAACAATGCTTCAAGGCTGAACACATAATCTTTGCCGTTGCTCATTGTTGGGTCAAGAATCGACGGCAGATTAACTAACATCGCAGGTTTTTCTAAAATTTCACCTCGCGCAATCATCTCAAAACCACGATGCAGGTCTGCGGTAGTTGGGCTGACAACAAGTGTTGCGCTGAGTGGGTCAATTCCAAATTCGTTGAACAGTTTCTCGTCGATATTTCTGTATTTGGGTCGAGTAGAAATGCGGGCGTCAATTTTTGATTCGTAGCCTTCGTAGTGCGGGGTGTAGCGCCACTTTTCGATAAGAGGTTTGGCACTTTGCGGTGGATTCTTCAGCCACTTCAGAAATGTGTCGTGTGGATTGCATGCAGAGACAATTATTGGCGCATAAATCTCGCGGCCGTCCATGAGTGTGACGCCACGAACTTGCGGTCCTTCACAGAGAATTCCAGAAACTTGCGTATCTGTCATCACCACGCCTGAATTTGATTCAATACTTCGACGCAGCGAGATCGGAACCATTCCGCTGCCGCCAATCGGGCGACCAACTTTAGCGACATGGCGCATCGCGTAAGTCAATGCGCCAAGACCTGTGCCAGGAGTATGCGGCGAGACTCCCCAAACAGTTGGTCCAGTTGCAAGTGCAGGTGCAATCAGTAACTCTGATTTGAAATACTTTTGCAATACTTGTGCTGATGACATCTTGCTCCAACGCAGCATCGTTGTTACACCTTTGCCACGGCGAGCAAGAACTTTGGTGATCAGCGAAGTGCGTGAAGGGGTTTGACTCGCTGCTTCTAAAATCAATTCAACAACTGGCATTGCGTCACGGGCGTAGGCGCGATACCCATCTGTCTCATCCGGGAAGAAACGATCAATAACTTCAAGCGTGCGATTAAGATCTTGAAAGTGTGGCCATATTCTTTGATCACTCCAAGATGTCGACAACTGAGTTGGGTCGGCGTCTAGATATTTGAGACCGTGACTCGCAAGGTTTAATTCATCCATCACGCCCGTTGTTCGA
>CAMATY010000015.1 GCA_945861325.1 Ferrithrix thermotolerans DSM 19514 | reverse complement strand
GCATCAGCCGGATTAGAAACCACTTGCGAGGCAATTAGTCACGGTTCGCTGATGGGTGCTCGCGGAAATAGTGGTGTAATTCTTAGTCAGATTTTGCGTGGTTTGTCGTCAACTTTAAAAACAGCAAAAACTTCTGGCGCATCGCGGGTTGCCGAGGCACTTAAAGCAGCATCAAGCGCCGCATACGAAGCAGTATTAAAACCGATTGAAGGGACAATTCTGACTGTCGTTCGTGAAACTGCCGAGGCCGCGACCAAAGCTGCAAACGAAGGGGCGACATTGGCAGAGATGTTGCGTGCGGCGCGCAATGCTGGCCGTAAGGCACTCGACAATACGCCCGAATTACTTCCAGTTCTTAAAGATGCCGGAGTCGTAGATGCTGGTGGCGCAGGCTTCATGTTATTTATGGATTCTGCGTTGCACATTGTTGACGGCGAGCCTTTGCCTGAACCAAATTACGATGATGGACCAAGTGCCGAACAACTTGAGAAAGTTGCATTACGCACCGCAACTGATGGTTCGGTTGATGTCAGCGAGTTGCGCTATGAAGTCATGTTCTTATTAGATCTTGACGATATGGATTTGAAGAAGTTCAAAAATGCGTGGGGCGAGATCGGCGACTCAATAGTTGTAGTCGGTGGCGATGGTTTGTACAACTGTCACATTCACACCAACGACATCGGTGCCGCAGTTGAGGCGCCACTTATTGTCGGCGGTCGTCCCTCGAAGATTCGAATCACAGACCTGTTTGAAGAAATGGCAGAAGAACATGCCAAGCGCGAAGAAGCTCTTGGTGCGCCTGTTGAAGTGCTGGGAAGATCGCGTACTACTGGTCGTGCTGTCTCACGCCAATCTGCGCTTCCGCCAGTGACATGCGCAGTGGTGGCAATTGCGAGTGGAAACGGGCTTGCCGAATTATTTGGGCAGATGGGTGTGCACGGAGTCGTCACTGGTGGGCAAACTATGAATCCGTCAACGCAAGAATTATTGGATGCAGTCGAGCATATGAATGCTATGCAAGTTGTGATTTTGCCGAATAATAAAAATATTATTCCTGTTGCAAATAAAATCGACGAGCTTACAAAGAAAGATGTTCGTGTAGTGCCAACTTGCTCGATGCCTGAGGCACTTGCGGCGCTTGTTGCTTATGACCCTGAGGCATCTGCAGAGCACAATGGTTCGCAAATGTCCCGTGCTGCAAATTCGGTTGCAACCGGTGAAGTAACACAGGCTGTGCGTGACACAAACAGCGATGCTGGTCAAGTTAAAGCTGGTGACTTCATTGGTCTCGTGCGCGGTGACGGTGTTGTTGCAGTGGCGAAAACTTTGCAGGCTGTGTGCAATGACTTGCTCGCAAAATTAATTACTCCAGGTCGCGAATTGTTAACGATAATTTCCGGCGATGGTGCAACGACACAAAGCACCGAAGGACTTATCTCGCATGTCTCGAAAACTTATCCGCAGATCACATGTGAGGTACACATCGGTGGTCAACCGTTGTACCCATATTTGTTTGGTGTCGAATAAACCGAGCCCCGTATGACGGGCAAAATTACGCTTAGCGAATTAGCCGATATTGATGTCGAAGTTCTTAAAGGTGTCGGAGAGAAGCGCAAAGAGTCATTAGCCGAGTATGGAATCACTAATGTTCTTGAACTGCTGATGAACTATCCACGCAAGTGGGTAGATCGCACAAATGAGGCTCGTGTTAGTGACCTTGTTGCAGGCAATGAAGCGTTGGTGATCGTCGAAGTCCGTAAAGTTTCAAAATTCACCACCAAGAATCGACGCACAGTTGTGACAATTCAAGTCGGCGATGACTCTGGGCGGTTAACCGCTGTGTTCTTCAATCAGCCATGGCGCGAACGACAACTAAAAGTCGGTACACAAGTTGCAATGTTTGGAAAGCCTGATATTTACCGCGGAGTCTTGCAAATGAGTAATCCGCTAGTTGATTTAATCGGTGATCGCACCGGGCGAATTGTGCCGATATATCCGCAGAGTGAAAAAACTCAAGTCTCAACATGGGAACTAGCAACTTGGGTTGAGAACGCACTTGAGCGATGTCGCGAGCGCGGTCTTTGCGACCCGGTACCTGCTGATTTAATAAACAAATTGGAACTCGTTGATCGCACGGCTGCATTGTGGGGGATTCACTTCCCTGAAACGATGGTGGCTAAACAAAGTGCGCGGCGTCGACTCGCGTTTGATGAACTGTTGCGGGTGCAAGTTGTGTTGGTCGGTCGCAAGCGAGCGTTTGAACTTGACAACACTGGAATCCGTCACTCCGTTGATGGAAAATTGCAACAACGGTTTATTTCGGCGATTCCATTCGCGTTGACTGGCGCGCAGAACCGAGTGATAACTGAAATCAATCACGATCTTGCAGCACCGCATCCGATGCATCGGCTTTTGCAAGGCGATGTTGGTAGTGGCAAAACAGTTGTTGCAGTATCGGCGATGCTTGCGTCTGTGCAAGGGGGCCACCAGGCAGCATTAATGGCGCCAACTGAAGTCTTGGCCGAACAGCATTTCGCTGGAGTAAGAAAACTTCTTGAAGGATTACTCGTGCCGGACGCCAACAATCTTTTTGGTGATCGACAGTTACGCGTTGAGTTGCTGACTAGTCGAATTACGAGCGAACGCCGACGCGAGTTATTGCGCGATCTCGCAAACGGTGGAGTAGATATTTTGATTGGCACGCACGCACTAATTCAAGAAGGAGTTGAGTTCGCATCGCTAGGGGTGGCTGTGATTGATGAGCAACATCGTTTTGGCGTAGAACAACGCGCTGCGCTACGCAATAAAGGTGAGGCCGCGAATTCGCAGAAATCAGAAAGAATAAATACTTCACCCGATGTCTTAGTTATGACCGCAACGCCGATTCCGCGAACGGCAGCGATGACGGTTTATGGCGACTTAGATGTCAGCGTGCTGGACGAAATGCCGCCAGGTCGCACACCGATTAAGACATTTTGGGTCTCAGGCAAAAAATCCGAATCAGAAATGTGGGGTGAAGTTCGTGATGCGATGGATCTCGGCCAACAAGCATTCGTAGTTTGTCCATTGATTGAAGAAAGCGACAAACTTCAAGTTGCATCAGCAGAGGACACTTTTAAACTGCTTGCAAAAACCGAGTTGAAGGGTTTGAAACTTGGACTATTGCACGGACGAATGTCGTCTAATGAAAAAGATGAGACGATGACTAAATTTCGTGAGCGCAAAATTGATGTCCTAATTGCAACAACTGTGATCGAAGTTGGTGTTGATGTCCCAAATGCGACATGCATGATCGTGCTTGACGCTGATCGATTTGGAATCGCTCAGTTGCATCAATTGCGCGGTCGTGTTGGTCGTGGGTCGATTGCTTCGCGGTGTTGGCTTGTAACGAGTAATCCAGATATTTCATCGCCGCGCGTAGACGCACTCGTTGAATCAACCGATGGCTTTTATCTGGCTGAAGTTGATCTTGAGTTGCGTGGCGAAGGCACGATCATGAATACAGCTCAAAAAGGGCGAAGCGATTTAAAACTTGCGTCATTGCGCCTTGACAGAGATTTGATTGAACTTGCACGAACGACTGCATTCGAAATAATCAACGCTGACCCAACTCTTAAAAATCACAACGAAATTCGTGAAGAAATTGATCTACTGCTGACTCCAGACGAAGAAAAGTTTTTGTTTAAAAATTAGTTCTGAAAATAGTTTGATTATTCGCCTTCTGGGGCGAGTACGAGATCCCAACGGTCAAGGCACTCACTGCAGCGATAGGCGACGACCTCACCAACTTGCCACAATCCATCTTCGGGTGGATGTGTTAACAGATGCGCAGTGCCTCCGCAATCAACACAAATAATCGATTCAGTTGGTGGCTCGGCGGGGCCAAATTCCATAAGGTAAGTCAACCACTATTGGTGGCGGCTTTTTGTCAATAGCGTGATGAGATGCGAGTGGTGGCAGGCGAGTTGCGCGGACGAAAAATTTTGGCTCCAGAGGGAAACACCACTAGACCGACAACAGATATGGCCCGCGAGGCGATCTTCAATGCATTGACCAGTCTTAATGCGATCGTTGATGCGCGAGTTTTAGATTTATTTGCGGGATCTGGTGCTTTAGGCATCGAAGCATTGTCGCGTGGGGCAAAACACTGCACTTTCATTGAACGCGATCGGGACGCATTGAAAACTTTGCAGGACAATATAAAAAAACTCGGTCTTGATGATCGCGCAACTGTGATCCGCGGTGATGCTTTGATCGCGGCAGCAAAAGTTGCTGATATTGATTTAGTGATGGTTGACCCGCCATATGAATATCTTGATTGGCAGGGGCTACTAACCAATATCACGGCGCCACTCGTAGTTGCCGAGAGCAACCGCGAAATCAATGGAATTCAGGGCTGGGAGTCAGTGCGATCAAAGCGATACGGGCGCACCCATGTCACCTATTTAAGGCAGATACCATAAACATCCAGATGAAAGTGATGTTTCCTGGAAGTTTCGACCCCATTCACCTTGGGCACATTGACATTATTCGTCAAGCAGCCGAACTATTTGACGAAGTGATTGTTGCGGTGATGCACAACCCCGAGAAGCCTGCCGGAATGTTCAGCATTTCTGAGCGCGTCGAGATGATCAAGTCTTCGACGAGCACGATTAAAAGTGTTTCGGTTCACGCTGCTGGTGGGCTCGCTGTTGATGCGGCAAAAAAACTAGGCGCTGATTGCATTGTGAAGAGTGTGCGAAATGTAATGGACTTAGATGTTGAGGTTCAGATGGCTCACACCAATGCTGCGGTCAGTGGAATTCAAACAGTTTTGTTAATTCCCCAGCCCGCAAACTCCTTTATTAGTAGCCGTTATGTGCGTGAAATTGCTCACTATGGCGGAAATATTTCGGCTTTAGTCCCAAATAATGTTGAGAATGCAATTTCAAAACGAGAAAAGTAGAATTTAGCCGATGTCAAACGACGACTTTGAAATCTTTGGTGAAGCGGGAGTGCAATATGGAAATGATGTCGTACCTGTCAGCCTCGGTGACACCGAGTCATTTTTGACGGATGCAATCGAGTTAATTTCAAGCGCTCCCAATGCGCCGTTGTCAAGTGCTCCAAAGATCAATCGTGAGCAAATTCTTGGCATCTTGCAAGACGCACTCGATTGCTTGCCTGCCGAAATCACTGAAGCTCGCTGGATGCTTACCGAACGCGATCAGTTTCTCGCAAAAACACAAATTGAAGCCGACGAAATTTTAGAAGCAGGTCGTGTCAAGGTTGCGCGAATGGTGCAACGCACAGAAGTAGTAAAGGCAGCCGAGGCGCGCGCTCGTAGTGTCAAGGAAGCAGCAAATGAAGACTCGCGACGACTGAAGAGCGAGACTGAAGATTTCTTAGACCGCCGTTTAGGGAGCTTCGAAGTGTTGTTAAACCGTCTTGTGAAAACAGTCGCCGAGGGTCGTGTACAGATGACTGCAGCGGCGAATCGACCGCCGAATCAAGTTTCACTTGAGAATGAGGCAATTCAGTTGTTTGACCAAGATGACGATTTATAAAATATCTGATCAAAAAATATGCTGTAATAAAAATAATTCAGTATTTGAAAGTTCGTAGATGATGTCATCACCACTCGTCGTTAATGTTGCTGAGCTTCTTCGCCGTGCAGGAAGTGTCCGCGAAATTGACCGTCAGATTGAATCTGAAATATTTAAATTTGATGACGCCCGAATTGTTATGGGGTCACAAGTGCAAGTTTCGCTCACGCTTGAAGCGCTGACTGATGGCATTGTCGTGCACGGAAGCCTGCGCGCCGAGTGGAGCTTTGAATGCCGTCGTTGTCTGCGACCTCTGAGCGGTCAGGCAGAAGTTGAGGTGCAAGAGTTGTATCAAGCTGTGATCAGTGATCCAGATGCTTATCCAATAACTGGGGAGCAGTTAGATCTACTTGAAATGGCTCGCGAGAATGTGTTGCTCGCCGTGCCGCTGGCGCCACTATGTCGCGCCGATTGCCCAGGGTTGTGCCCGCAGTGTGGGTCAGATCTTCAGACCGCCCGATGCTCTTGTTCTCGAGAACAGCGAGACGACAGGTGGGCAGTCTTGGATGTGCTTCGTGAGGCTGGTGGCGCGAAAGACGACCGCTGACGCTAGCCTTGCTACTCGTTCTAGCTAGTTTTTCTTGCTAGTTTAATGATCTGAATTTTTAACCGATAGATACCTGAAAGCCGAGTTCGCGATGGCAGTACCAAAGAAGAAGAAATCTAAATCCAAGGGTCGGATGCGACAGGCAGCCAACTGGAAGCTCAAGGCGCCAAGCGCAAGTTCTTGTCCACGCTGTGGTGTTGCCAAGCGACCACATGTCGTCTGTGGCGGTTGTGGTTGGTACAAAGGTCGCGTCGCCGTAGTTGTTGACGCGAGTTAATTTCGAGCACTTGCGTCGTTTGTTTTAACGATGCTGCCAATTGCCGTTGATGCCCTCGGGGGTGACAAGGCGCCAAACGAAATAATTGCAGGTGCGCGTGAAGCACTGGCTGTCGGTATACCAATTGTTCTTGTTGGTCCAAATGATCTTGTGGGTCGTGAAGGCTTCGAACTAATCACTGCAACCGAACTAATTGAAATGCACGAAGATGCGGCTAGCTCAGTGCGTAACAAAAAAGACTCAACACTTGTGCGTGCAGCCGAAGCAGTGCGTGATGGCAAAGCCAGCGCAATGATTTCTGCTGGCAATACCGGCGCAACTATGGCGTCAGCACTTTTACGAATGGGGCGTATCGCAGGTGTCAAGCGACCAGCGATCGCTACACCGATACCTGCGCCTGGCACGACACCTACAGTGTTGCTCGATGCCGGTGCTAATGCCGAAGTTGAACCAGAGTGGTTGGTGCAATTTGGTTTGATGGGCAGCGTCTACGCCAAAGCAAGATTTGCAATTGACAACCCGCGTGTGGGTTTGCTTTCGATTGGCGAAGAGCCCGGCAAAGGTGACACATTGCGTAAGCAAGCACATGAATTGTTTTTGAATGCAAAAAATATTAACTTCATCGGCAATGTCGAGGGTCGCGACATTATGACAGACAAAGTTGATGTGGTTGTGACTGATGGTTTCACCGGCAATGTTGCGCTGAAAACTTTGGAAGGCACAATGCGTGCAGTGGTCAAAGCGTTGTTCGTAGCGATTGGTGAGCCCGAATACAAAGTTCACGCTGATGCGTTGATGCCAGCCTTGCTGAGTTTGTATGCACAGTTTGAACCTGATACTTATGGTGGTGCGATTTTGCTTGGCGTTGACGGCGTGTGCATCATTTCGCACGGGTCATCTGGATCGCGGGCGATGCTCAATGGAATCAAAGTTGCAAAAGAAATGGTCGAAGTCGACATGGTAGGAAAAATCCGACAAGCCCTGCAGCAGTAATGACGACTTCGCTCGAGCTGCTGGCTCAAAAACTAGGCTACAAATTCGCCAACGAGTCGCTGCTGGCAACAGCGGTTCGACACAGTTCATGGACTGCCGAAAATGAAGGCTTTGAATCCAATGAGCGTCTTGAGTTTTTGGGCGACTCGGTGATTGGTTTCGTAGTAGCTGACATTATGTTTAGGCGTTACCCAGAATTTGATGAAGGAAAACTTACCGACTTACGCAAAATTGTCGTCAACATGAATGCTCTGTCGCGTGTTGCAACGCAACTTGGGCTGGGCGAGTTTGTTCTGTTGGGTCGTGGTGAAGCAGCAGGTGGCGGCCGAGAAAAAAGTTCAATCTTGGCGAATGCCCTTGAAGCTGTCTTTGGCGCGATCTATCTTGACTCAGACTCGGTGCGAGTTTACGAACTGGTTTCATCACTTTTGTCTGAATCAATTGATGAAGCAATTTCTGCACTGAAACAACTTGACGCTAAATCGCAATTGCAAGAATTGTCAGCAAAGTTGGGTCGTACGATTCCTGAATATCGCGTCACTGATGAAGGACCAGATCACGCAAAAATATTTTTCGCCGCTGTTTATATTGGCGATGAGTGGCTTGGTTCTGGCAGTGGTCGATCGAAGAAAGTTGCCGAAGAGCAAGCAGCCCAACAAGCCTGCACCACTTTGCAGACGAGTTAACAAGCAGTTCTGACGCACTCGAAATGCCAGAACTTCCAGAAGTTGAAACGGTTCGTCGGGGTTTGCAAGAAAATATTGTTGGTAGAACAATCGTCAAAGTCGAAGTTGGCCGTGAGAGAACCGTTCGTCGCACGAGTCGCGAAGCATTGATTGATGGCCTGACCGGAGTGCAAGTTTTAAAAGCTTCTCGTCGTGGAAAGTATTTAATTTGCGATCTAGATTCAGGGCAAAAACTTATGATGCACCTGCGAATGAGTGGAAGACTAATTATCGCCGAACCTAATGCGTTGCGTCCACTGCATACACATGTCGTGATGCATTTGGCGAAAAATAACTTTGTTGAGAGTGAACTATGGTTTGTTGACCCGCGGACATTTGGTGAAGTCGTCGTATTTGATCCTGATTTGGTAAAAACTCAGATGCCAGACTTAGCAAATCTTGGGGTTGACCCATTGGTCGACGACTTCACGCCCGAAACTCTGCGCGAGTTGTTTAAGAATCGGCGGGGAAATCTAAAAGCACTATTGCTCAATCAGCATTTTATTGCTGGAATCGGAAATATTTATGCAGACGAGATTTTGCACTTAGCGAAACTTCGCCCGGATCGCTTGCCTGGTCGTCTGACAAGGGCGACGCTGATCGGGTTGCACGCGGCGATTTTGAAAGTATTGAATCATGCTGTGGATGCGGGGGGAAGCACACTTAAAGACTCGCAATATGTTGATCTAGAAGGCAAGACGGGCAACTTTCAAGATCAGCACAAGGTCTACGGGCGAGCCGGATTGCCGTGTTTGAGTTGCCGAAAGGGCCGAATTTTGATGACTACTGTGGCTGGTCGGACAACATGTTATTGCTCATTTTGTCAGCACTAAATTTGGGTCGAATTCAACTAAATGAAGTAATCTCGCAGACTGAGTGTTTCTAAAATCTTTAACCCTTAAAGGCTTCAAATCCTTCGCTGATACAACGGTGATGCAACTTGAGCCCGGCGTGACTGTTGTGGTCGGCCCTAACGGCTCGGGTAAATCAAATGTTGTTGATGCAATTGCGTGGGTACTTGGTGCCCAAGCACCGTCTTCGGTACGCAGTCAAAAGATGGATGATGTAATTTTTGCGGGCACTTCGAAGCGCCCAGCCCTTGGTCGCGCCGAAGTGATCTTGACGATCGATAACTCGGCGGGCTTATTGCCCATTGAGTTCACTGAAGTTACTGTAAGTCGAACTTTGTTTCGCAGTGGCGAAAGTGAGTATGCGATCAATGGTGCGCAATGTCGGCTACTCGACGTTCAAGATCTTTTGTCTGACGCAGGTGTTGGTCGACAGCAACACGTAATCGTGAGTCAAGGACAAATTGATGCAGTGTTGAATGCCCGACCAGAAGATCGTCGCGCAATAATCGAAGAAGCCTCTGGAGTTTTGAAACATCGTAAGAGAAAAGAAAAAGCCGAGCGGCGACTAGAGGGCACTGAAGCGAATTTGTTGCGGGCTCAAGATTTGTTGCGTGAAGTTCGTCGACAACTCAGACCATTGGAGCGTCAAGCAGACTCGGCTCGTCGGCATGGTGCGATTGCATCTGAATTGCGGACGCTGCAGCTTTATATTTCGGGTCGAGAAATATTTGTACTTCAAACTCGACTACAAAATAATGCAACTGGAAAAGTTGAGGGTGCGGAAAATGAAAAACTTTTTCGCCAGAAGCTCTCAGGACTTGACACTGCGGTTATGGCTGACGAAGCCGAACTAACTGCGCGCGGTGAGTCTGGCACGAGTGATGATCTTGTTCGTGTCGAACAATTGCTGGGTCGTGCACGCGGACAAGTCGCCGTACTTGCAGAGCGTCGTAGGTCAGTAGAGCGCGACCGCGGACAGTTGATGGACGCTGGTGTAGTTGCGTCGCTTGAGGCTGATGCGGCAACTGCCCGAGAAGAACTTGTTCGAGTGACTAGTGCGCTCACAGAATCTTCCGCTCAAGAACTTGATTTAGCGCGTGACGAAGCTGCGTTGGTGGCTGACCGAGCACAAGACGCCGAGTCAGCAGCACAAGCTGTGCGGTCAGCAGAGGATGCACTTGATTCTGCGAATGCTGCTCTGGTCGCGGCAGTTGCAGCATCATCTGGAGATATTGCTCGTGTTGAAACTCTTAGAGCGTCTGTGGCGGCAAACTCCTCAAGTCTCGGAGCACTTTCAAATGCAACTGGCGCACTTGGCGCACTCAGCGAACTAATTGATGTAGATAGTGATTGGCAGGATGCTGTTCACGCAGGTCTTGCCGACGCACTGAACGCAATGGTGATGACGAATTCGCAGTCTGCGCGCGATGTGCTTACGCGATTGCGATCTTCGGATGCAATGGGTGCGGTCGTTGCGCTCGGAGATTGGACAACGAAAGTTGCTCCAGTAGCCGTGCAGGGTGCAACTTCTTTGAGATCATTCGTTCGGGCTCGCGCCGGCGAGAACACAACGGCAATTAATTCGCTACTTGATGCGCTGTTAGCACGAGTTGTGTTCGTTGATTTGTTTGATCGTGGTGTCGAGATTGTGCTGGAGCGACCAGATGTTGTTGTCGTCACCAGCAAAGGTGATCGTTTAGCAACGACGTCTTTGCGAGTTGGACCAAATGCTGTCACTTCGGCAGCGCTCGAACGAGCCGAAGCACGAGCGGTGGCAAGCCGTAGTGCACTAGATCTCGCACAGACGGCGTTCAATTTGCGGCGCGTTGAGGTTGCCAGTGTGCGCGAGCGGTTGTCTGGCGTGCGCTCATCACAAGACGACATCGATAACCGTTCTTCATCAGTTGGCTTGCGTCGTCGTGAGTTCGATGCAAAAGTAGTCGGGTTGCGTGAGCGAAAAGGTTTTCTTGACTCACGAATCGCCGAACTTGAGTCTCGGTTGCAGGCTGACCAAGGAGCGCGAAGTGCCGCCACCGAGCATCGAAGTCGAGTTGAAGCAGTTTTAGGTGCTGTAGTCCGGCTTTCAAGTGTCGTCGAGAGCCATGTGCGTTCGCTTGAAATTCGACAAACAGAATTACAAGAATTGCGTCGTCGGCAAAGTTCGGAGGTTAGAGATATTTCGCAACGACTTGACGAATCCCGTCGCCAGCGAACGGCTCATGAGAAGCAACTCGAAGGATTGCGCGAACGCAACCGCAGAATTGAACTCGAAGAATCTGAGGTTAAAGTCCGTCTTGAAGGAGCGATCGACACATTGCGTCGCGATCTTGAAGTTGAACCTCAACGGGCGATTGATACGCCATTGCCAGAACTTCCCGAAGGGACAAACCCACTTGCACGCCAGCGTGAACTTGAGCGTGAACTTAGGTTGATGGGTCCAATTAATCCGCTGGCATTAGAAGAGTTCACCGAACTACAAATTCGAAACACGTTTCTCGAAGAACAACTTGAAGATGTCAAGAATTCGCGGCGCGAATTGATGAAAGTTATCAAGCAGGTTGACCAAGAGATTCAAAGTAATTTTGCTGCCGCATATGCAGATGTTCGTGACAACTTCACCAAACTGTTTGCGATGTTGTTTCCTGGTGGTACCGGTCGATTGACTCTGACGAATCCAGATGATTTGCTGAACAGTGGCATTGATGTTGAAGCAAAACCAAGCGGTAAAAATGTCAAGAAACTTTCGTTACTTTCAGGTGGTGAGCGATCTTTGACGGCACTGGCGTATTTGTTTGCAGTTTTCCGAAGTCGCCCTTCACCGTTCTATGTGATGGATGAAGTTGAAGCAGCGCTTGATGACGTGAACTTGCATCGCTTTTTAGCACTTGTCCAAGAGTTTCGTCAAGAGGCGCAGCTACTCATCGTTAGTCACCAAAAGCGCACGATGGAAGCAGGTGACTCTTTGCTCGGAGTGACAATGCAGCCAGGTGGGTCTTCGCGAGTAATCGTTGAGCGAGTGGCTGCTCAATCCGCGTAACCTAATTTATGCTCGGGCTAAATAATTTTGCGCAACAATTTGCTGCAGAAACTTCACCAAAAGTGATGCTGCTGCTCGCACTATTTGTTTCGGTTTTTGGAATTGGTGTGGTTGTAGCAAGTCGTCGAAGCCGAAAAACGTCTTACGAGACAAGTAATAAATTAAGCAACGAATCTTTATCTGTGCGCGAAAAACTAAGTAAATCTCGCGGCTCGTTTACAAGTGCGATTTCAGTTGCGTTAACACGGTCGTCAATCACCCAACAGACATGGGATGAACTTGAAGAAGCGTTGTTGCGCGCAGATGTTGGTGTTGCAACGACGACGCGGGTTCTGGCGCCGTTGCGCGAATTGGCTAAGGCTAAGAAGATTACCGAACCAAGTCAATTGATTTTAGAATTGCAACAACAGATGACCGCTCAGTTGTCCGCGAATTCGCGACAACTGAATTTTGATCAATCGTTGGGCGCTCCGAATATTTGGCTTGTCGTTGGCGTCAACGGTGCCGGTAAAACAACGACAATCGGCAAACTCTCTGCACAGCAACATGCACTCGGGCGCAGTGTACTTTTGGCGGCAGGAGATACATTTCGTGCGGCTGCGGGCGAGCAACTTGAAACTTGGGCCAAGCGTTCAGGGGCAGAGATAGTTCGTGGAGCAGAGGGTGGCGATCCGAGTTCTGTTATTTTCGACGGCGTTGCTCGGGCGACATCAAGAAAGATTGATCTTGTGCTTGCCGATACTGCTGGCAGATTGCAGAACAATACGAACTTGATGGAAGAACTTGCAAAGGTGCGTCGAGTTGCCGATAAATCAAGTGCAAAAGTCACTGAAGTTCTTCTCGTGATAGATGCGACAACTGGTCAAAACGGTTTGAACCAGGCCAAACAATTCTCTCTTGCGACCCAAGTTACGGGTGTCGTGCTAACAAAACTTGATGGCTCGGCCAAAGGTGGCATCGTGTTTGCAATTGAAACCGAACTTGCGATACCAGTAAAACTTGTCGGGCTCGGCGAAACAATCGACGACCTAGTTGCGTTTGACGCGGCAGAGTTCGTCTCAGCGCTATTTAACTAGACTGCGTCCATGTCTGACAGACAACATCCAAGTCATTGGCGTTCAGACATTCAAGGTTTGCGTGCACTAGCTGTAATCGCCGTGATTTTAAATCACCTTGGGATACCAGTTAGCGCAGGTTTCTTAGGAGTTGATATTTTTATTGTCGTTTCGGGATTCGTAATAACTGGTCTTTTGCTCAGAGAAATTGACGCAAGCGGGAGAATTCGGCTATTAAGATTTTTCAAGTGGCGCTTTATGCGACTATTCCCAGCGCATGTTGTGATGCTCTCAACAACTCTTTTGCTTTTCTTATTTATTGGACCGTTTGGTGCTCATAAAGCGGCATTGAACCAGGCTCGAGCATCAATCGGCTTCGTGGCGAATGCATATTTTTTTGCTCGTCCAAAAGATTATTTTGCACTGGGCGACGACCTCACGTTATTTTTAAATACTTGGTCACTTGCCCTTGAGGAGCAGTTTTATGTAATTTTTGCAGTCACTATTTTCTTATTGATTTTTGTTATCACAAAATTTAAAAATTACTCGGAAAAAAATTTGGACAAATCAATTCTCCATCTAGTACTTTTTATGATGTTCATTTCGCTTTTAGTTGCTCTAATTACGAGTCTGGTTTGGAAAAGTAACGGTAGCGATTTCAAAACTGCCATGATTAGCCCTAGCCAATGGCTTAAGTTTATGCAATCAAGGGGTCAGGAATTTGCTTTTTATTCGCCAATAACCAGAGCATGGCAGTTCCTTCTTGGCGCGTTACTCGCACTAACAAGTAAAAAAAGAATTGTCGTGCTAGGAACGGTGTTTTCTAATTTTTTGCTTGGTTCTATTCTCGCAATCCTCGTGTTTGCCGGGGCCGATTCTCCAAATTTCTTCAGTTGGTCACGCATAACAATTACTTTATTAACCTTCGCAATTCTCTCGTCTCGATCAAGTTTGCTGTCTGGAAATTGGTTAGTCGCAATTGGAGATAGATCATATTCTTTATATCTTTGGCACTACCCACTAATAGTTATATCACGCAGCGTAGATTCTATTTGGGCGAGCACCGTTGCGATTTTGGTGACTTTGATTATGTCGGAGCTTTCATTTCGCTACGTAGAGATGCCGTTTCGTCACAGCGGAAATTTTTCTTTAAAATCAAGGCAACCGCTGCATTACATCGCACCAGCCATTGTTCTACTCAGTTTTGTAAGTTTGTCTCTTCGATTAGATATCTTTGCGCGTAATTTAATTGATTCCAAATATGTTTCACAAGAGTCAATTGAACTTGATCACTTTTATGACGAGTCAAAAAAGTGCTGGTCAGATTTTGGGGCAATAACTTGTGATAGGGATTTATCGGGCACGGTCTTACTTATCGGTGACTCGCATGCAGGAAGCCTGAGACCAGGATTCTTTAAAGCGGTTTTAGATCTTGGTTTGATTCCGCAAACGCGACTTGCTGGTAAATGTTTTTTCCAATATTTTGATACTGCCAACGATGACCTCGATAAATCGGAGTGCGGCAAGCTTGGGCTGGAACTTCAGGAAGAAATAGTTTCTCAACGACCGAGGCTTGTGGTCTTTTTGGCTTGTGGTCGTCTTTACGATTCTTGTCCCGAAGGTCTTGAATCGGAAAGCGAATTAGATTGGGTCAATGCAGGTGAGCTGGCTTTGCGCCCGATTTTAGACGCTGGAATTCCGGTGGCTTTAGTACGTGATCTACCTGTTTTAATACCTGACCCTAGAACCGCAATATCAGTTGCGAGAAGCGTTTTTTCAAAGCCGATTAGTCGCTTCAGAATTGACGAAGGCTATAAACGAATGTCACGGTCACACTTTGATTTACTTTTTAAGCGACTTAATTATCCGAGTGCAGATTTACGCGAAGTTAATTTTCTGCAGACAATATGTCAGAGTGAATATTGTATAGCGAGAAGTAGCGATGGTCAGAATCTATGGATGGACGCGGATCACCTATCCGTTGCTGGATCTTTAGAAGTTGCGGACTCAGTCGGTATAGAACTTTCGAGAATTTTAAAAGTCAAATAGACAGATAAATTACTTTGACCAATAAGCGGACAAAATAGTTTTTCTATACTTGCCTTGAGCAATACGCGGGAAGCCATGCCAAAAATCTGCCGTGCTTCGGTAAATAAGGGCAGTATTATTTAGATTGCTGGGAACAAAAATTGGTTCATTAAATGTTGCATCGCCAAGAATTGAAGTTCCACCTGCTTCCCAGCCTTGGCCGTTCGCCTGGACGAAATAAATAATATTTATGATTGAATCATTCTTTGCAAAGTCTGACCCCGGCGAATCTTTGTGTGGTGTTAGATAGCTATGCGAATAAGACTGGGTCAGGAGAATTGAATAGCTCTCTCTTTTAACCTTGTCATTGCTTATTAGGGTGAGGTTGTCACAAAACTTTTCGGATTGAAACATTTGGTAAGCCGAGTGAATTTCTGGATTATTTTTAATCGAATTGTCAATTATATTTTTAGCAATATTCCATCTAAGTCCACTGTCGTAACTTTTGCCGTTCCGTCGGAATTCAAGCGGTTCAAACCACCGCTTTGTTGGCCACGCCTTGATTAAGCGCAAGTAGGAAGTTTCGTCAAGGAAATTTTCAACGAAGAGGAATCCTTTTGTGGCTAGGTCTGAATTTGGGTCGGTAATCACTGGTACTTTAAATTCTCCAGTCGCCGTCAAAACTTTATTTTTTTTAATTTGGTTCAGTTGAAGCCGCGATCGTAGCCATCGCCTGTATCGAGCTGTTGCATATCGTGGCCATAGTAGATAAGAAGTTAAAAGTAAGCGTCTATTAGTCTTGGTGTCCGAAAGTCCGCCCATGTTTGAATACTAGTTGCGTTTGACGCGGCAGAGTTCGTCTCAGCGCTATTTAACTAGTGCTACTCAACTAGTACTATTTAACTAGCGCTTTCGAATAATCCCTAGTCAAATAATTTTGGATAAAGATTCGCAGATAACCTGACCTGCAATGTTTGAAACTCTTTCAGATCGGCTTGGCGGTGTTCTAAAAGGGTTGCGCAATCGTGGCAGGCTCACCGAACAAGATGTCGCCGAAGTTCTCTCCGAAGTGCGAACAGCGTTGCTTGAAGCCGACGTCAATGTGACTGTCGTCAGAGATGTAATCGAGCGAATTCGTTTGCAAGCCGTCGGCGCAACGTCATCGACGGCGCTTAATCCTGGGCAGCAAATAATCAAAATCGTCAACGATGAACTTGTATCAATGCTTGGTGGCGAGACATTAAAAATTATGTACGCAAGTCAACCGCCGACCGTTGTATTGATGGCGGGTCTGCAAGGATCGGGCAAGACAACAAGTGCAGCAAAACTCGCGAGTTGGTTTAAATCGCAGGGTAGACAACCTCTACTTGTTGGCGCCGACTTGCAACGCCCAGCAGCAGTCGAACAGTTACGGGTGCTTGGCGCGCAGTTAGACATCCCCGTGTTTTCAGAGCCAGGTGACCCGGTAAAGACCGCAAAGCTTGGTCTTGCTCAAGCCAAAAGTCTGGGTCGAGATGTGCTGATTGTGGATACTGCTGGTCGTCTTGCAATTGGCGCAGAAATGATGCAACAGGTCAAAGAGATTTCAAAGGCAGTGAAACCTAACTACACGTTTTTGGTTGTCGATGCAATGACTGGTCAAGACGCCGTCGCAGTCGCTCAGGCTTTTGATGCGACGCTGTCAATTGATGGTGTTGTCTTGACAAAACTCGACGGTGATGCCAGAGGTGGTGCGGCGCTTTCTGTGAAGCATGTTCTCGGCAAGCCGATTGCGTTTGCTGCGACCGGCGAAAAGCTTGAAGCGTTCGAACAGTTTCATCCAGATCGGATGGCGAGTCGTATTTTAGGAATGGGTGACATGCTCACCCTGATTGAGCAAGCCGAAAAAGTTTTCGAAAAAGATAAAGCCGAAGCGACGGCAGCAAAAATGCTTGAGGGCGAGTTCACGCTTGAAGATTTTCTGGAGCAACTGCAACAACTAAAGAAAATGGGTTCACTCCAGGGGGTGATGGGCATGATGCCTGGAATCCCAAAAGAAATGAAGAATGCTCAGATTCCCGATGACCAGATGAAGCGCACGGAGGCGATTATTTACTCAATGACGGCACAAGAACGGGCTAATCCAGATCTGATAAATGGCTCGCGTCGGACTCGAATTTCAAAGGGTTCTGGAACGACGGTGGCCGATGTTAATCGTCTGGTCAAGCAATTCACGGAAATGAAAAAGATGATGAAACAAATGGGCGGAAAGTCCGGTCACGGCGCCAAGGGCGGCAAGTCGGGCAAAGGAGCAAAAGGTTTGGCAATGCCCGACGAATTGGCGGCTGCGTTGAGTTCAAGGCTTGGGCCAAGGTAGCCTTTGAGGTCGGTTCGTTTGAACCATTTCGCTTAAAGATCGGAAATTCATGTCAGTAAAATTGCGTCTCTCTCGTGTGGGTAAAACCAAGAGGCCTCACTATCGAATCGTTGCTGCTGACACTCGTTCAGCACGCGACACAAACTTTCTTGAAATTCTCGGAACTTACCAACCGCAACAAGAGCCATCTGCGCTCAAAGTTGATGGTGCTCGCGTGATTTCGTGGCTACAAAAAGGTGCGTTGCCAACTGAGCGCGTACGTAAGTTGCTCGAAATTTCTGGCACATGGGCAGAATTTCAGGCAACAAAGAAGCCTGCGAAATAATGTCAGACGCTCAAAACGCAAGTTCAACATTGGCTCCGGTTGCTTCCTCAGTTTTAACTCACATCGTTCGCTCGATTGTTGATACTCCAGATGCCGTAAAGATCGAATCGATCGAAGACGAAGGCAAAATAATTCTTGAAGTTCGTGTGGCTGACGGCGACCTCGGTCGTGTTATTGGTCGTCGTGGTCGCACAGCGCAAAGCATCCGCGCAGTCGTGCGTGCTGCGGCATCACGCGATAATGCCGAAGTCGATGTCGACTTTCTCGACGACTGACGCGCAGACACCAGAAGGTTTGTTGCAGGTTGGTCGCGTAACGCGACCACACGGTGTTCGAGGTGATGTCTATGTCGCGTTTTTCACCGATCGCCCAGAGCGCACTCGTGCTGGCGCACGGTTGTGGCTACAAAGTGATTGGCTAACTGTCACTAGCGCGCGACGCCAGCCAAGTAGTTGGCTAATGCATTTTGCCGGCATTGATGACCGAAATGCAGCAGAGCGAATTTCTAAATCAGATTTATACGGCGAACCGATAGAAGACCAATCAGTGATGTGGGTGCACGAATTGATTGGTGTGCAAGTTGAAGATCTCTCCGGCAAAAATCACGGTCGTTGTGTTGCGGTCGTTGATAACCCAGCACATGCATTGCTCGAACTCGAGTCTGGCGCACTAGTGCCGATTGTGTTTGTTGTTAGCCGAACTAACGAGCGCATCACAATTAATCCACCGGCGGGTTTGTTTGATTTAAATACAGATACAGATACAGATACAGATACAGATTCAGATGAGGGTGAGAAGTGAGCAGTCAGCCGGCATCAAAGAGCAGATTTCGAATTGATGTCTTCACAATTTTTCCAAAATTGGTCGATGATTTTTGCAGCGAGAGTTTGCTCGGTCGTGCTCGCGAAGATGCACTAATCGATTTGCGGTGTCACGATCTGCGTGATTACGGCGATGAATCTCGTCGTGTTGACGATGCACTTTATGGCGGTGGTGCCGGAATGCTGTTTCGCCCAGAGCCGATTTTCGCAGCCGTAGAAGCTACGCAACCGCCTCGTCCGCTACTGCTGCTTTCACCTGGTGGTAAAAGATTTGATCAAGATTTTGCAGATAATCTCAGTAAAACTGGTGGCTTTAGTTTGCTCTGTGGTCGCTATGAAGGTGTCGATCATCGCGTTGTTGAGCATCTTGTTGATGCAGAAATTTCGATTGGCGATGTCGTACTCGCCGGTGGCGAAGTTGCGGCATGCCTTGTAATTGAAGCCACGACGCGGTTATTACCTGGTGTGATGGGTAATGAAGTTTCGCCAGTTTCCGAAAGTTTCGGTGCTGATCGAATGCTTGAAGAGCCTCATTTCACAAGACCATCCGAGTTTCGCGGTTGGGAGGTTCCAGAGATTTTACGAAGTGGTGACCACGCCAAAATTGAACGCTGGAGACGAGCTCAGGCACTTCATCGCACTGTCAGGGCGCGCCCCGATTTGATTGAACGGCGCGGCGGCTTGGGTATTCCTGAAAAGAGGCTGTTGGAAGAGTTCCCTTGCGTGCCGTATCCTGAAGGACTCTTATGAAAACAACAGATATCGTCGATCAACAATCCCTGCGCACTGACATTCCAAAAATCGGTCCTGGTGATGAAGTCAAAGTCCATGTTCGCGTCGTTGAAAGCGGCAAAGAGCGTGTGCAGATTTTTCAGGGCAACATTATTTCTATTTTTGGATCAGGTATTGCCGAAACATATACGGTCCGCAAACTCAGCTATGGCGTGGGCGTTGAGCGAACTTTCCCGATGCACAGCCCATCGGTTGCCAAACTTGAAGTTGTAAAACGTGGCGATGTTCGTCGCGCGAAACTCAATTACCTTCGTGAGCGAACCGGCAAGGCTGCAAAAGTTCGTGAACTTCGAGAAGATCAGTAATTAGTTTTTGCTAGTTAGTTTCGTGCCGATCAAATCGCGTCGCGTACACATTGAATACTGACGACCTTGAGCAATTTGAAGCCGAACGCGAGCTTCAATTAGCCCAAGAATATTCAGATGTAGTTAATTTGTTTAAGTTCGCAGTCGAAACAGATCGCCGGTTTTATCTGGCCAACAATGTTGATGTCAAGGTGATCGCCGAAGGCGTTCGACCACTACTTGAGGTGACGCTGACCGACGCATGGGTATGGGATCTTTACCGCAAGAGCCGCTTCGTTCCGCGAGTGCGAGTGATGAGTTTCAAAGACCTGAACATCGAAGAGTTGCCACCAGTCGAGGCCTAACAACCAAGCAGCGTGCCGCTGTTCGAATGGCGCGAGCGCGGTGGGCAGAAGATCTCGTTGCAAGTTTTTACCAGCGCAACGGCTTTGAAATTGTGGCGCGAAATTGGCACTGTCGAGAAGGCGAACTCGACATCGTTGCGACATCTCACAGCGATACAGGATTAACGATTGTCGTAATTGAAGTCAAGGCGCGAGCAACAAACAACTTTGGTACGCCATTTGAGTCTGTGACTTTGGCAAAGCAAAAAAAATTGCGAATTACAACAACAAAATTCTTAGCAGCAAACCCTGAGTTGCACGGTGAAATTAAGTTTGACGTCGTTGCCGTATTAGGCACCAAAATTGAAGTACTACAGAATGCTTTTTAACGCGCCACTTTGCTCATGAGTTCTGAGTAATAAGCAAACGGGGCAACTTTAAGGTTTGTAATTTTGCCACCCTCATCCCATCGGCGCAATGCGACTGCCGCCAAAAATGAAGGGTGATTTTCAAAACGTTGCATTTCGTCAGGAGTCATCAGACCACCCTGAGTCTCTAAACTGTGAACCGAGCCAAGCGATAATGAGTAAAAATATTCTGGTTCAATGGTGCATAAATAACGCTTGGCTTCAACATGAAGTGCGATTGGTGCGGTCACACCTGGTGAAAAAATATTCGCAAGCACTCTTGCACCAACGGCTTCGTGGCTGTCATTGACCGAGATGTTGACTTTGCCATTTTCGTTTTGAAGATGGACGAGATGGCCAATATCGTGGAGAAGAGCGGCAATTACAAGTTCATCATTTGATCCTGACTGCTCTGCAAGTGTGGCAGTTTGCAGGGCATGATCTATTTGAGAAATTTTTTCGTCGTAGACGTTTGATCCCCATTTTTCAAATAGTTCATAAATATTGTCTAGGGCTAATGTCATTTAACTTTCTTTCCTCTGAAGTCGTCAATTAGAGAAAGGCGAACTTCGTCACCAGTTTGTGAATGCTTTTCAAATTCGTCTAATTTTAGTCTGTAGTAATCCTCGCGTAAATCTCCTTCGCGCAATGCATTGAATGTTGGATAGAGAGCGCGACGATCGTTGTCTGACTTGTTGTCAGCACTGCGGTGTGGCGTGAGAGAGTGAAACCACATTGTTTGGCCTGCACGAAGTTCTATTGCTTGCCATTTCATTGCTTCCACAACTGAGGACTGAATGCAACCATTTGTATCCATTGCTAAGAGTTCACCGTGGGCACCTGAAACGATTTCAAGACAGCCGTTTTCAATCGTCGAATCATCTACGGCGATCATGCATGAGACATGTCGGTTAATAAATGGGTATGCCGGGGCGTCCTGATGTGGATTCCAGCCTGCGCCACCTGAAAGTTTGTAGTTGATTTTTTCTTTGTATAAAACTGCTTGTTCACCCAGCAAAGTTGATGCCGTTGCTAAAACTTCACCTTGTGTGAGTAAGTTTTTCAGTCCTTCATGAAAAGGTGTGAAGTATTCGGTGCGACAGAGTTTTGCGCCATCTCTTGTCATTTCAAAATGATTTAGGCAGTTAACCGACGATCCCCAGGATTGCACATCTTCAACCGCATGTTGCAGGTCTTCAACTTGCGTTGAATTGAGAGTTTCAGTCACGACCCAACCAGTCAGATCAAAGTGGGACTTAGCCTCGATTAAATTATTTATTGCTTGAGTTACACGCATTGATTTGATGCTAATGGTTGAAAATTTTAATTTTTTAACGAAGATTTTAAATTCCTATTATTCACCTGATTTTCATTTTTATAGTTCTTTACCTAATTGAATTGCTTGGTTCGTGGGTTCGCAAACTCGTTGAGTAATTAAGAGTGGCGATCCCAGCAGGCGTAGTGCCAATGTCGCCGCAAGTCGGGCGCGTCAATTGGGACGCAGACGTAATGCCCGATGCCCTCGTAGATGTCTTGATTGCACCCAGGGCAGATGTACATCTTTAGTGCTTCGTACGGTTGCACACGGCGAACTTCAACATCGCCGTACAACCCATTCCAAATTGATCTCGACATTTAGCTAGCCATTTAATTAACCGGCGAATGCCCAGATGATAAGTGCAGAGATTGCGAGCATTGCACTAGCCACGATCAAATAGTCAATTGGGCGAGTGTTGCGTTTGCGAGTCGGGTTGAAACCCATATTGCAAGTATTGTCTATGAAATGGAAACTCTTGGTGTTGATCGCGAAGATTCTGTTGTAACTGTGACAATAAACCAACCGAAAAAGAAAAATGCCATCAATAGCTCAATGTGGGATGGTTTGACCGAAATATTTCGCGAGATTGCCGCAAATGCCAACGATCGAGTCGTAGTTGTTACAGGTGCGGGTCAAGATTTTTGCTCGGGTGCCGATCTGAGTGGACGAGGTAATTCGGCGGGTCAAGTGCAAGTGCATCACCTGGCGGCAATGCGAAGGGTTAATGACGCGTGTATTGCATTGCAAAGAATGCCTCAGCCGACGATTGCTAAAGTGCGCGGAGTCGCTGTTGGTGCTGGTTGCAATTTGGCTTTGGGATGTGATTTGGTTGTGGCTGCAGACAACGCGCGGTTCTCTGAAATTTTCGTGCGCCGTGGGTTATCGCTTGACTTTGGCGGGTCGTGGGTTTTGCCACGACGAATTGGTATGCATCGCGCCAAGGAACTTGCGTTTTTTGGCGAAATAATTGGTGCAAGTGATGCCTATGAGATGGGTTTGGTAAATCGTGTTCTGGCTGACGGTGAAATAGATCAGTTTGTTGACGAGTGGGCGCGCAAACTTGCGGCTGGTCCGCCGATTGCGCTTGCGCAGACGAAGCGGTTATTGAATAATTCTCTGAATGTCACGCTTGAAGAGGCGTTAGATGATGAGGCCGCCGCTCAAACAATTAATTTTTCAACGGGTGATACTGCAGAGGCGATGCGTGCGTTTTCTGAAAAGAGAGAACCAAAATTTACCGGAAGATAAGTTCTGCACTGGCGTTAGTTGCGACGCTGTTAATTTGTAGTTCGCAATTTGTGCGCGCCGCGGCGCCACCCGTTGATGACACAATCCCTGATGAACAAGGTGTCGGTGATGACGTTGTTGACGAAAATCTTTTTTTAATCGACCCGACGACGCAGACGACACTTCCCGCTGGTTGTGTCGCCCCGCGTTCGGCAATTGCAACATTTCTAGGTGAACTCGTGTCTGCTGATGAAGCAGCGGCAGTCTTTCGAGTAGTTCAGGTTCGGGGCGGATCACTGGGGGCCTATGTAAACGATGGTGTTGTTAGCGTGCGGTATCTTTCGCAAGAAACCAGATTTCTGAAAGTAGGCACGACATATTTAGTTGGAG
The DNA here is from genome assembly GCA_945861325.1 of Ferrithrix thermotolerans DSM 19514. Classification (GTDB taxonomy): domain Bacteria; phylum Actinomycetota; class Acidimicrobiia; order Acidimicrobiales; family Ilumatobacteraceae; genus BACL27. The sequence continues at coordinate 4,478 of CAMATY010000015.1, read as the reverse complement.
CAGGTGGCAGTGAACTATTTTCGACGCTTGAATCAAAAGTCAGAGCAAAGAAAGAACTTTTTGCAGGCGATGCAGTCGTCGGTGTCGACGAATCAGACAAACCGTGCCCAAAAATTGAAGATCCAGTTTTGACATTATTGCCTAACGGTGAACCCATCAATGCTGGAGTCTTTTCGCTGTTGCGAAACCAACGCGGTCGTCTGTTGCAGGCGTTAATTCTTCCGATTGTGTTTGTAATGATTCTGTTAATTGGATTAGTTCTAGGCAAGCGAGTCTTGTTCGGTTCCGGTTACGTTTCGCGTTCTGGTTCGCGTTCTGGTGTGACGACCAAGAATCCGCAAGTCTCACGCAAAAGACAAGTTACGCCACCTCGCAAGCGTCCACAAAAATAAATTTAGTTCGCGGCGAATGAAGTAGTTGCTGTTTGGCGAATTTGTTGCACTGCGTGAGTTAATCCCTTTGGGTCTTTGAAAAGCGCGCTACCTGCAACCAAAATATTGGCGCCAGATTTTGCAGCCCCAGCAACAGTGTCGACGCTGATTCCGCCGTCAACTTCGAGATTGACTTTGTCGTCAAGTTTGGCGTCTGAAATCATTTTTCGAACTTGGGCGATTTTTGGTTCCATTGTCTGTATATATTTTTGTCCACCAAAACCAGGTCGCACGGTCATAACTAAAATTAAGTCAACGAGATCTAAAACATCGGCGACCGCAACTGCGTCAGTCTCAGGATTTAATGCAACTGCTGAAGTCACACCGAGAGCATTGATGGTTTCGAGCGTGTGCCGCAAGTTAGAGCAGGCTTCGGCGTGCACGATCAGGCGACTACAACCAGCGTCGACATAACGACTGGCCATCAACTCGGGGGTCAAGACCATCAGGTGCGCTTCAAATGGCAGTTTTGTGAGTGAACGAGTTGAGGCGATGATGTCAGGGCCAAACGTTAAGTTGGGCACAAATTGGCCGTCCATTACATCCCATTGGATTAGGTCTACGCCTGCCGAATCAAGTTCGCAGATTGCGTCACCAAGTCGCGAAAAATCAACTGGTAAAACTGACGGAGCGATTTGAATCGGTTTCATCTCGGTTTACAGCCTAGGGTGCGAGTGCATGAGTAACGAAGATGTGACCGATCAGAGGATTTTACTGACGCGACCCGCTAACCCTTGGTTTCAATTCGAAGATAAATTGATATGCGAAAAGATTAGGACGAATTTTGCAAAGTATTCTGTCAGATTTTGACAGAATATAAAGCAGGGGTTTCCAACTGAAGCGCCTTTGCGGTGCTTCACGTAGCATTACCTCGAACGGCGTTCCTGTCATGGAAACTTGTTTCGTATCAAATCCAGCGAGAGAAGAAATTCTAATGAAACTTTTTCGTGAAAAAAATCTCAGATGCGACTGGTCGAGAATTCCTCGCGAATCGTAGTCAAATTTGCCCAGAAGCACTCTCACTCTTGGATACCAATGTCCGAAATTGGGGATGCTTACCAATACAACACCATTATCTGTTAGGGACGAGGAAATTTTTGAGAGCAAAATATCGGGGTTACGAAGATGCTCAAGGATGTCGGCACAGAGCACAAGATCAAATTTTTCAGTCAATGATCTCGGCAGCCCATTTTCAAGGTTGTGCTGAATAAAGTTCACATTTGGAGAGAGGCTTTCGGGGGTGATCATGTCAATGGCCGTTACTTTGTGGCCATGGGAGGACGCAATTTCAGAGAGTTGACCATCAGCGCAGCCAAGATCAAGAATTTTTCCCAGCGGTGAATTTTTTAAAATCTTTGCGATCTGGCTATGTGATGAATATGCATTAAATTTAAAGCGATAGCTCGGTTTGATTACATATGAAGGCGCAAAGCCCATAACTCTGATTCGATGTCTCAAGACTGCGGCAAGTGAAGCGAAAGCATCTGAAATTTTGACAACTCTTGCGGTGAGATTTTTGTCCTGAATTTCCAAAATTCGCACACCCGCAGATTTCATCTGGAGTAAGAGATCGGTACTAAAACCTTGTCCGTTGGGGCTCTGCAGAAAATTGGTTAACTCGAGACCCTCTTTTGAATATGCGCAAATTGGAGAGTGCCAATTCAAAAACGAGGATCCGCTTAAGAAATTATTAGATCGGCTTGAGATACGACTGAATAGGCCTAAAGATGAAATTTTTTTACCATTTGGCGACACCAAAATAGCGTCAGTCTTATTGTTGCTCATCAAGCTTAAAATTCTGTTCAACAAATCAAATGTTAAGTTATTTTCGCTCGTCATTACTAAAATCACTTCCGTGCCATCTTCAATTAGCGACTTAAAAATTAATTTCTGAGTGCCTCCAACTCCGAGCTTTGATTGAATTTGAATCCTTTCAAGTGGAGATGTTTTAGCTTCGTGAGGCGAGCACTCTAAAGCGTCCATTTTGGGCAACGTTGTGGTTGATTCGCAATAATAAATTTTGCTGAGATGGCTCTGCAGACCGTCAAACTTTGATGCATCATGTAATTCTTCGGCTGGGAGTCTTGGTGGGACGATAACTAAGGCCGCGGTATTCATTTAGATTTTCTCAGAGTCATTTCTGCATAGAGACCCTAGTCTCCAGTCACACCGAACATGCCTATTGCAATTCTCGCCTAATTGACGGGAATAATGGGGAAAGTAAAACAATTTGTATTCTCTGTGTTGCTGAGAAGGTAGGAACTTTCTTGAGAATTTCAATTAGAAACATTCAGGTCGAAAAAACATTACCTAAGTGTGCCACCTGATAGTCCAATAGCCCACGCCGAGCAACTCTCGATTAAAAATGTGAGCCCAATCATCCCGATAGAGTCTGTTCGTTCTCGGCAGAGACCATTCCCATGAGATCAAATACACCAAGAGCGACGAGATCCAAGTAAATCCGCCAAACAGATTCTGATTTAAAGTCCTAGTTTTCGACTGTGGTTCAGTATCACTTAGGTCTGATGACACTAAGTCATCCATTTGAATCGGTTTCATCTCGGTTTACAGCCTAGGGTGCGAGTGCATGAGTAACGAAGATGTGACCATCGAACGAATCGTTGCCGGTGGTGATGGCATGGCGCGTCTCGCGGATGGGCGAGTGATTTTCGTTGGCGGCACAATTACTGGTGAGCGAGTTCGTGTTGAGATTACAACGAACAAAAAAGACTTCGCTAGAGGCGTTGCGCTTGAGATTTTAGATGCGTCGCCACATCGAGTTTCGGCACCCTGCAAATTCGTTGCCGCTGGATGTGGTGGATGTAGTTGGCAGCATCTCGCCGTAACTGAGCACATGTCCACCAAAGTCGCAATTGTGCAAGAAGCTTTGCGTCGCACTGCGAAATTAAATGAAGCTGATGCTTCATCGCTTGTTAAAACTGGTGGCTCCGTAAGTTCGCAGGCATCGCGTACAACTTTACGAATGGCTGTGCTACAGAATGGCAAACTTGGGTTTCGGCGCGGACTTAGTAACGAATTAGTTGAGACTAATCCTTGTTTGATTGCTCACGATTTACTCAACGAAATCATCGCCACAGTAAAAGTAAAAAACGCAACAGAAGTAACACTTCGTTGCAGTGCGTCAACTAGTGAGCGCGGTGTTTGGTTGCATGACGAACACGGTCGTGGTCAAGTCACTGGTTTGCCTAAAGATGTTGGTGTTGGGATCGAATCGTTGGTACATGAAGTTATTGCTGGAGTGAAGTTGCGAGTGATGATGACTTCATTCTTTCAGTCGTCGCATGAGGCCGCTGAGTTGCTCGTTGCTGCAGTTCGCGCAGCAGCAGGCGAGCGTGCACTCTCTGGTGTTGACGGTCGAATAATTGATGCGTACGGCGGTGTCGGTTTGTTTGCGGCAACACTTTTAAGTGCTGATGTGCCAGTCAGTGTTGTTGAGTCAAGTGAATCTTCGTGTCGTGATGCCGCTGTCAATCTTTTCAAGCATCTTGCCGAAACGCGCGACACCAGTCAGCCGAGCGAAATTGTTCATAGCAACATAGAACAATGGTCGCCAGTGTCTGCTGGTTTAGTAATTGCTGACCCGGCGCGCACAGGTCTTGGCCCATTAGCCGTGTCTCGACTCGTAGCAACGAACGTGCCGCGAATTGTTTTAGTTAGTTGTGATGCAGTTGCAGGTGCACGAGATTTGCGGTTATTGATCGACTCGGGTTATGAACTCGAGAAAGTAACTGTGTTGGATTTATTTCCTAATACGCCACACATTGAAACTGTCAGCGTGCTTCAGCGCAAGGCTCTAACAACGCGTTGACCAACAGTGTCCAGATGTTTTTCTCGCTGTTCCTTAGTTGATTTGTCAAGGCCGTAAAAGGCGATCCAACGCGCACGACACCAACGGTTACACATCACGCGAATAGATCGCGAAATGATTCTCTTACCAGGTTCGCCCTGTAGCGCGTTCACAAGTTTCGACGAACCGTGCGTGGTGACTGCTACAAGGCGCCGAATATTTGTTAGCCGAGGGCGAAT
>CAMATY010000014.1 GCA_945861325.1 Ferrithrix thermotolerans DSM 19514 | reverse complement strand
TCGCCGAAGCCATCGGGGTAATGGAGTCGAACGGCTATGAGGGTTGGTATGTGCTCGAACAAGATATGGCGATAGTTGGCGACCAACCGCGCGATTCAAAGATTTCAACTGCCGGCGTGCGCCGCAGTATTGGATTTTTAGCAAGATTAGGTTAATTAGGAATTTAGTAAATTTTTGACAGTTTGGCTTGTCACCATCAGGTCATTGGGCTATCGTTTCACGGGCAGGAATCGTCCTGCTCGAATAACTATGCATAAAGGGGAAAGTAAATGAAGATCCAAAAAACATGGGGAGTCGTCTTGGGTGCAGTAGCACTTTTGGCACTCGCCGCGTGTGGTGGCTCATCAGACTCATCATCTGATTCAGCAACCGAAGAAAGCGCAACTGTTACAGCAGGCGAAGACATCACAATCGCAGTTATCACTCACGGTGATGACGGCGTGTTCTGGTCTGTAGCTCAAAAAGGTGCAGAGGCTGCTGGTGCAGCACTTGGTATCACAATGTTGTACCAGGGTGCAAACAACAACGCACAAGATCAAGCACAAATGATTGAGCAAGCAGTGACAGACGGCGTGCAAGGTATCGCTGTTTCACTTGCTGACCCAACTGCTCTTGATGGTGCACTCAAGAAAGTTGTCGCTGCAGGAATTCCATTGATCACACTCAACTCAGGTTCAGACCTCTTCAAGGGCCTCGGCGCGATTACGCACGTCGGTCAAGACGAGACTGTTGCCGGTCACGGTGCTGGTGAGCGTCTTAAGGCCGCTGGTGGAAAAGTAATGCTTTGCGCAAAGCAAGAGCAGAGCAACGTTGCACTCGAGACCCGTTGTAACGCAGCAGCCGAAACATTCGGTGGAAAAGTTATTCAGATCACAACTTCAGGTGACGCAGACCGCGTTGCTCAGCAAGCTGAGATCAAGGCAGCAATGGATGCAGATGCATCAATTGACTCGTTCCTTGGAACAGGTCCAGTTATCGCAGTTGACGGCGCAAATGCAGCCGCTGAACTCGGTCGTGTAATGCCAACAGGCGGATTTGACCTCTCAACAGAAATTCTTGAGTACATCAACGCTGACAAAATGACATTCACGATTGACCAACAGCAGTTCCTTCAGGGATACCTTGCTGTTGTGTTCCTCTACCTCAATATCACCAACAAGAACACTGTTGGTGGCGGATTGCCAGTTATGACAGGCCCAGGATTTGTTGACAAGTCAAACGTTGTCGCAGTTCAGGAACTTGTAGGCAAGGGAACTCGTTAATTAATTCGTTTAACTACGAAATAATTGAATAGTTAGTATTTTTCGAAGTTGGTTCGTTCGCTCAGAAGTTAGAGCGAGCGAACCAACTCGTTTAATTTTTAGTTGTAAATTTGATTTTGATTTAGTTAGTTGTTTAGTATTTACAGAATGCAACGGGGGATTACAGCGTGAGTGAATTTGATGGCCTAACGCCACTCAAGCCGAGTGACGAAAGAATCTCTTATCGCAGTCCTTTAAAGAGGTTGCTAATTTCTCCAGAAATCGGTGCACTGATTGGTGCTGTCGTGGTGTGGGCGTTTTTCTGGGGCAATGGCGACAAGTTTGGAACTGCAGGTAGCACCGCAAACTTTCTAGATGTAGCAGCACCACTCGGAATCATGGCGGTTGCCGTATCGCTGTTAATGATCGGTGGAGAGTTTGATCTTTCGGCTGGTGTAATGACCGGTGCGAGCGGGGTCACGATTGCATTGATGGCGAAGCATTTCACCGATAACGGAGTTTCATTATTTGTATGTATTCCGGCAGCGTTCTTGTTGGCTGGATGCGTTGGCTGGTGGAACGGTTTTCTTGTTAATAAAACTGGTTTACCCAGTTTTATAGTCACACTTGGTTCGTTTTTTGTTATCAAGGGATCAAACCTTGTTTTTTCGAAAAGAATTAACTCACTTGTAAACGTCTCGGGCATTGAAAAAGCGGAAGGATACAAATTCTTCAAAGCAGTTTTGGGTGGTGAAAATAAATTTGGTGACACAAAATATCGCGATGTCATTTTTATCGTCGGTGGAATCCTGTTTGGTGTTCTACTAATTGGCGGGTTTATTGAGCAGTCTTTCTTGCGCTCAGAACAAACATCAAAACCTGCCTTGCTTGTCGCAGTGCTCGGGGCAGTTGCAGGAGTTGCTGGAGTAATGGTGCTGCATCGCACCGACTCGGTCAAAGGCAATGTTGTTGCAGGTGTAATTGGCTTATCGGGTTCGGCGTTGGCGATTGTTTCTTATGCTCGCGCAAGATTTCAAACTAGACAACCAATTATTGGTTCGCTTCCAGGGTCGGCGCGATCATTGATTGGTCTCGGGTTACTCGGAACAGCGGTCGCATCATTAGCGGGCCAGTTATTTGATCGCGGCGAAGAGAATGTGATGCTGCAATGGCTTCCGAGTTGGTTGAGACTCGCTGTCGCAGTGGCTGCAGGTGCTTTGCCGTTGTGGTTCTTTGTGCGTCAAGTAATTCGCGGCGATGTTGAATTTCGAGCCAAAGCAATGGCGTTAATTGTTGTTCGACTTCCAATCATTTGTCTAGTCTCGCTGATTGGCATTGTCGCATTGTTTCAATTGACAACAGTTCAAGCGGTGCGTGCAGTTTTGATAACAGTGGCTGGTACTGGTGCGGCGACTTGTTTATATCGTGCACGAGGCATCGCTGGTAAGCACTCGACAAAATACTTTATTAATTTAGGTGTATTGATGTCGGCTTGTTTTGTAGTCGTTGCGTTCGCAGTCCGGGCCGATTCAAGTGCGCCGCGCTTTCGTGGCGGAATCTTCACGTCGCTTTTAATTGGTGCAGCCCTCGTACTTGCTACAACTCTTATTGAGGCTGCGCAGCAGAAAAGAACTTTGGCTGACTCAAATGCCGATCGATTCGGTAAACGACTCGTCCTGATAGGCATGATCATCGGGTCAATTGCACTTGGCACACGACTTTTATTTTCTGACGGAGTGTTTCGCATGTCTGTGTTCTGGTGGCTGTTCTTCACTGCAGTCGGTTCATTCGTTTTGACCAAAACCAAATATGGCAACTGGATCTTTGCTGTCGGTGGCAATAAAGACGCCGCACGTGCAACTGGTGTACCGGCAGACAAAGTCAAGACGGCTTTGTTTATGGCTACTTCATTATTGGGCGCCTTCGTCGGTGCAATGATTTTGATGCGACTTAACTCGGTTCAAGCACAACAGGGCGACGGTCAAGAGTTTGAATACATCATTGCAGCAGTTGTTGGTGGCAATCTAATGACAGGTGGTTACGGCTCGGTTATTGGTGCATCACTCGGCGCATTAATTATGGCAGTTTCAAAAAATGGCATCCCTGCTGCACAATGGAACCAAGACGGACGGTTCATCTTCTTAGGTGCAGTTTTGCTTGTCGCAGTGCTCGTAAACAACTTCATTAGAAAGAAAGCGAACGAACAACGATGAGTAACACAACTCCGCTTCTTGAGCTTCAAAATATCGGCAAGTACTTTGGCAATGTCAAGGCACTTGAAAATGTATCGACGACGGTCAAAGCTGGCGAAGTCACGTGTGTGCTTGGTGACAACGGCGCCGGCAAATCAACTTTCATTAAAATAATCAGCGGTTTACATAAGCCAAGTACTGGCAAGTACTTGTTTGAAGGCCACGAAGTTTCATTTGAATCACCACGAGAAGCTCGATCGCTCGGTATCGCAACTGTGTATCAAGACTTGGCGATGGCGCCTTTGATGTCAGTGTGGCGAAACTTCTTTCTTGGTTCAGAACCAACAAAACGTTTTGGACCGATCAATTTGCTAGATGCGAAATTCGCTCGCGCAACAGCCAAAGAAGAGATGTCAAAGTTGGGTATTGATGTTCGTGACGTAGATCAGCCAGTCGGCACTTTGTCTGGTGGAGAGCGCCAAAGTGTGGCAATTGCACGAGCGGTTTATTTTGGCGCGCGGGTTTTGATTCTCGATGAGCCAACATCTGCTCTTGGTGTGCGTCAGTCAGATTTGGTACTTGGTTATGTGCGAGCCGCCGCCGCAAGAAACCTCGGTGTGATTTTGATTACCCATAACCCGCAACATGCGTTGCCCGTCGGTGATCGCTTCTTAATTCTTAATCGTGGACAATCAGTAGGGCATTTCGAAAAACAAGATCTCACATACGAGCGCCTAATTGAGTTGATGTCCGGTCGTGTCCACGCTGCGTAGACAGTGTTTTGGCGCAACGGTTGAAACATTAGATAATGCGTGATGATCAGTGGCTCGGCTTAATTGAAGCGCGTCTTCGAAGCCCAAATGCGGCGGCAAAGGCTTTAAAAAGTCGCAAGCGTAGAAAATTACTTACTGATTCTCAGTTATTTATCGTTGCAGCAGATCACACCGCACGCGGAATGCTCGGCGTCGGCGACGATCCGTTTGCGATGGCAGATCGCCGTAAGTTGCTTGAAGCGTTACTTGTCGCTTTAGAAAATCCACAAGTTGATGGTGTGCTGGGTAGTGCTGATGTGATTGACGAACTTGCGCTACTCGGTGTGCTTGATAACAAACTTGTATTCGGCACGATGAACCGTGGCGGGATAATGGGCGCAAGTTGGGAACTCAATGATCGGATGACGGCTTACACACCTCAAGACATTGCCGCGCGAGGGCTTGACGGTGGCAAGGTCTTATTACGGCTTGCCGATGATGATGCAGGCACTGGTCCGACTATTGAAGCGTGTGCCAAGGTAGTCACGCAAATGGCAGATTTAAAACTGCCGATTATGGTCGAACCCTTGCCGTATACGGGCGCTAACGGTGGTCCGGCCAAATATATTGACGACAATGACAAGTTGTTGCGTGCAGTTTCGATTGCATCTGGTCTCGGTTCGTCATCTGCGTATACATGGCTTAAAGTGCCGGCAGGTTCGCAGGTTGAACGAATGATGGCGGCGACAACATTGCCAGGTCTAATTCTTGGCGGCACGCCAGGCCCAGACCCAGAAGCAACATATGCATCTTGGGAGCGTGCAATGAAAGTGCCTAATATTCGAGGCTTAGTTGTCGGACGATCACTTCTGTTTCCAAAAGATGGGGATGTGGTTGGTGCAATAGCGCGTGCAGCGCATATTGTTCGTCCATGAAAACTATCCGATTAACTACTGCACAGGCACTCGTAAAATTTCTTGTCGCGCAACGAATACTAATTAACGGTCACGAAGAAAAATTATTCCCGGGAGTTCTGGCAATTTTCGGTCACGGCAATGTAACCAGCCTTGGTGTTGCGCTCGACGAAGAGCGAAAAAATATTCGCACTTGGCGCGGACAAAACGAACAGGGGATGGGACTTGCTGCGGTCGGGTTCGCCAAAGCGAAACGACGTCAACAGATCATGGTTGCATCAAGTTCGATTGGGCCAGGTGCACTAAATATGGTTACCGCAGCAGGCGTTGCCTATGTTGATCGCTTGCCAGTTTTATTTTTATCAGGAGATACATTCGTTCACCGAATTCCTGATCCAGTTTTGCAACAAGGCGAAAGTTTCATTGATCCATCAATCACGGTGAACGATGCGTTCAAGCCAGTTGTTCGATATTGGGATCGAATTGTTGCACCTCAACAGTTACTGCATTCATTGCCCCATGCAGTTTCAACGATGCTTGACCCAGCAACTTGCGGGCCGGCGTTTATAGGTTTGCCGCAAGATGTTCAAGCCGAGAGTTTTGACTTTCCTGAAGTGTTTTTCGAAAAAGTTATACATACCATTATTCGACCTCGCGCAGACGCTACCGAGATGAAAAATGCTGTTGCGGCTTTAAAGAATGCAAAGCGACCTTTGATAATTGCTGGTGGTGGCGTGCACTATTCGCTTGCCGAAAAAGAGTTGGCTGCGTTTGCTACGGCGCACAATATTCCGGTTGTTGAGACTGTCGCCGGCAAAGCATCGCTTTTGGCGTCACACCCACTTAACGCCGGGCCAGTTGGGGTAACTGGTTGTGAATCGGCAAATAATTTGGCGGCACAAGCAGACGTCGTGGTGGCTCTCGGTACAAGATTGCAAGATTTCGCAACTGGGTCATGGACAATTTTTAGCAACGAACAGACAAAATTTATCGGTGTCAATACCGTACGGTTTGATGCAATCAAGCATCGTTCGTTGCCAGTAGTTGGTGACGCGCGCGAAACACTATCTGATTTTGATGCGCAACTTGGTAATTGGCGTAGTGATGACACTTGGTCGAAATTTGCACAACAAGAAGTTGTTGGTTATAACAAATATATTGACAGCATCGCCGCGAAAAATACAGTTGCAAATACAGATCAACTTGCAACATATGCCCAAGTCGTCGGTGTTGTTGATCGTGCCGCGCTGCCGGGCGATTATGTGCTTACTGCAGCAGGCGGGTTTCCTGGTGAACTTAATAACGGCTGGCGAGCCAAGAGCCTCGATTCATTTGACTGTGAATATGGATTTTCGTGCATGGGCTATGAACTATCTGGTGCGTGGGGCGCAAAGATGGCGATGCCTCAACGCGAAGTGATTTCTTTCGTCGGCGACGGTTCATACATGATGATGAATAGCGATATCTATAGTTCAGTTCTCTACGGCCACAAACTGATTGTGATCGTCTGCGACAATGGCGGTTACGCGGTAATTAACCGTTTGCAAGTCAACCAAGGTGGAGTTTCGTTTAATAATCAACTTGCAGACTGCGAAGCAGAGAATCTCGTTTATGTAGATTTTGCGCAGCACGCTGCTTCGATGGGTGCAATTTCTGAAACTGTTGGATCTATTGACGAGCTTGAGACAGCGTTTGCTCGCGCGCGTAAATCAGACCGCACGCATGTAATCGTGATTAAGACCAGCCCCAATGATTGGACAGAAGGCGGATCGTTCTGGGAGGTTGGAGTTCCAACAACCAGTCATCGCCCCGAAGTAATCAAGGCTGGCGAAATAATGCGCGAAGGTAAAAAACAACAACGAATCGGCTGGTAGGTCTAGATAATGAGCAACAACGAATCGAATAGTTCAAGCATGCGTGGCAAAGTTTTGTTGCTCAGTGGTGCGTCACGAGGTGTTGGCGAGTGCGTAGCGCGCTTGGCAGTTGAACGCGGAGCGGCGGGTTTAGCACTTGTTGGACGCGACACAAAGACCGGTGACAAGTTGGCTAGCGAATTAACAAGTCTTGGCACTAAGACGATCTTCATAACCGGAGACCTCTCAGGCGCAAATGAGCCAAAGCGAATCGTGAACATAGTCGACAAGACTTTTGGTGTAATTCATGGATTATTGAATTCTGCTGCTGAAACTTCGCGGGGCAGCGTATGGAACACCACCCCAGAAATGTTCGACACGATGATGGCAGTCAATGTGCGTGCGCCATTTATGTTGATTCAAGAGTGCGCCAAAGTAATGAAGCGCGAAGGTGTCGCTGGCTCAATCGTGAATATTGGCAGCGTTACTGGCTACGGCGGAGATGTAAACCTAACTCATTACGCAATTTCAAAAGGTGCGTTACACACACTGACGCGCAACTGCGCATATTCACTAATGCGCGATCGTGTGCGAGTGAATCTATTGAACCCAGGTTGGATGGACACGCCAACAGAAGATGCGACGCAGCGCAAGTGGCATAACGCACAAGATGGTTGGCTAGAAAAAGCTGAGCGCGATCAACCAATGGGACGATTAATAAAACCAGACGAACTTGCGCGCACAATTATGTTTTTACTTTCAGACGAATCAGGATTGATGACGGGTGCAGTAATAGACTTCGATCAATCGGTGGTCGGCGCTGGCTCGCCATCTAAACCAAAAATAGGAGAAGTTTGGCCATGAGTAACGGTATTGGTATCGGTGTATTGGGTTGTGGACGAATTGGTGTGATGCATGCCGAGTTAGTCGCGCAACGCATTGAAGGTGCACATTTGGCTGGCGTTTATGACGTGGTAACTGAATCAGCCCAAAAGATTGCTGCAAAATTTAATTGCCATCACTTCGCAAGCCCGGACGCTCTAATGTCGGCTAAAGAAGTTGATGCAATTGCAATTTGCACTTCTACTGATACACATGTTGAAGTGTTGTTAATGGCGTCAAAATATCGCAAGCCAGTGTTTTGTGAGAAGCCAATTTCGCTTTCACTTAGCGAAACAGATAAGGCTCTGAAAGCAATCAGCGACAGCAAAACCCCATTAATGCTTGGCTTTAACCGCAGATTCGACCCGAGCCATCGCAGCGTTCGTGACAATGTTGCTAACGGCACGATTGGTGATGTTCATATCGCTCGCATTACAAGTCGTGACCCTTCACCGCCGCCAGTTTCGTATGCAAAAGTTTCCGGTGGCATTTTTATCGACATGACTATTCATGATTTCGATATGGCTCGTTATGTTGTCGGTAGTGAAATCGTTTCGGTTTACGCAACTGGGGCTGTGCGAATTGTGCCCGAATTTGCTGAAATCGGTGACCTTGACACAGTGGCAATTATGTTGCAGCACGAAAATGGCGCGATCACGATGATCGATAATTCGCGTCAGGCTGTTTACGGTTATGACCAGCGAGTTGAAGTCTTCGGATCAAAGGGTTTGGTTGGTTCAGATAATCCAATAATGACTAGCGTGATTAAGCGCAACGATGAAGGCACGCAACTGGCCAAAATGCCTTACTTTTTTTTAGATCGCTACATTCCGTCATATATTGCCGAATGGGATGAATTCATGGGTGTCGCAACGGGCAAAATTCAGCCAGTTGTTACTGGTGCTGATGGTCGCGCTTCACTGGTCGCGGGTTTAGCAGCATGGAAGTCAGTTCGCGAAGGTCGAATGGTTAAGACGAGTGAAATTGTCGGCTAGATAAAAAACTTTTAAACGCCGTAACTTTTAATTCGTGCTGCCGCGAATCGTTGGCGAGTGTCGTTGCATTGCGATGAACTTGCAATTGGTTGTGCAGCAATTCGTGATGACGCAACCCAAGATGGCCATTTGCCAGTCAGAGTTGCAGCCGCCTGTCTGGCGGCACCGAGCGCGACTATTTCTGGTTCATTAAGTGTGTTGACTTGTTTTCCTGTTAAGTCTGCGACAATCTGACAAACAGCATGTGACTGTGCACCACCACCCAGCAAAAATATTCGACCAGAAGTGTCAACATCGCATTTTGTGATTGCCGCAAGACCATCGAGAAGTCCGCAGACAACGCCTTCGATGGCGGCGCGCGCAACATCACCGCGCGAATGACTTGAGTTAATGCCGACCAACATTGCTCGCGCGTCGGGAAGATTTGGCGTTCGTTCGCCATCTAGGTATGGCAACAACACAAGTTCGTTCGCACCACAAACACTCGTCATCGCAAGTTCGCCAAACTGCTTTAGATCTACGCCGAGAAAACTTGCGAACGAATCAAAGACTTTCGTTGCGTTGAGTGTGCAAACCAGTGGCAAGAAACTTCCTGTGGCATCCGCGAAACCAGCCACTGCCGCACTTGAGTCAGTTGTCGGTTTTGCACTAACTGCATACACAGTTCCAGATGTACCTAGCGAAATTGCAACATCGCCTGGTGCAAGACCAATTCCGAGTGCGCCAGCCATATTGTCACCCGTGCCACAACCGATCACGGCATCGCCCCAACGACCTGTTGATTCAAGCGGGGCAGCTACTCGTGGCAACATTTCTGACCACTCGCGAGACTTGTCAATAATCTGCAAAATCTCTTGGTCGTAATGACCAGTCGAAGGCGACCAATAACCAGTGCCTGATGCATCGCCTCGATCGGTAATGATTTCTGATGCACCCCCGCCGCGCAAATGCCACGAAAGATAATCGTGTGGCAAGCAAACTCTGGTGACTCGTGCCCAATTTTTTGGTTCGACACGCTTGATCCACGAAAGTTTCGCAACGGTGAAACTCGCAACTGGCACACTGCCGACATGCGAGGCCCACCATTGCGCTCCGCGTTGCTCAACACACCACTTTGCATCTGCTGCCGACTCGGTGTCGTTCCACAGTTTGGCTGGGCGCACAACTTTGTGATTGGCATCAAGCGTGACAAGACCGTGTTGCTGACCCGCAACCGAAATTGCAACGACCTTTGGCGAGCTGACCGGTGCGCCTGCTTGCGCGTAAGCCTGGTCAAACGCCGCGATCCACTCAGTTGGGTTTGTTTCGCTAACTGGGGCGATTCCCGTACTCGGGTGCGATGCTCGACCCGATGAAATTAGCTCACCAGAATCTAGATCGCGAAACTCTACTTTTGTTGACTGCGTTGACGAATCAACGCCGACTACAACTGGCATTATTTAGCGAACGCCGAGAATCAGTTCTGTAACAAGTTGGTCAAGACGCTCGTGCGCGTATCCACGCTCGCCGAGTGCTTTGACATCGAATGTGTCGGTGCGCAGACTGTGCAACGCATCGGCGCCTAATCCGTCAGGAGAAGTTGGCACACCAAGTTGGTCAAACATTGCGGCTTTAAGTGCTGCCTGAATCTCTTTGTCTTGTTTGAACTGACGAGATTTCTCAGCCAAGATTAAATAAGTTCGCATGCAACCGCTGGCAAAATCCCAAACACCCTCGGCATTCTCTGTTCGGTATGCGTGTGCATCAAAGTGCAACATTCCGTCCCACTTCGAATCTTCAAGCAATTTAACGAGATAGAAAGCATCGCGGATTCCTTCACTACCGAATCTAAAGTCTTGGTCGAACTTGCCAATGCGTTGTGCGTTCAAGTCGATGTGAAACAACTTGCCGTGCCATAGTGTTTGCGCAACCGCGTGCGTGAAGTTGAGCCCGCTCATTGTTTCGTGCGCGAACTCTGGGTTGAGGCCGACCATCTCTGGCCACTGCAATTCGTTGATAAATGCAATTGCGTGACCAACTGTCGGCAAGAACATATCTCCACGTGGCTCGTTTGGTTTTGGTTCAAGCGCAAACTTAATGTCATAGCCACGATCTTTTGCATATGCGCAGCAAATATTCACTGCCTCGGCGTAACGATCAAGTGCAGTTCGAACATCTTTTGCTGCTTCGCATTCAAGACCTTCACGGCCGCCCCACATCACATAAACTTTTGCGCCAAGCGAAACGCCCATGTCGATTGACTCCATAGTTTTTTTAATTGCATAGCGACGAACAATCGGATCATTAGCAGTGAATGCGCCCTCTTTGAACACTGGCTGACCAAAAAGATTGGTCGTAGCCATCGGAACTTTCATGCCAGTCTTATCTAGCGCTTGACGAAAACGCTTCAGCGCAGTTTCGCGCTCGGCTGCAGTTGAGCCAAACGGCACGAGATCGTCGTCATGAAAGTTGACACCGTATGCACCAAGATCAGATAGACGGTGTACCGAATCAACAGGGTCAAGTGCGGGGCGAGTTTCTAATCCGAATGGGTCGCGGCCCATGTTGCCGACGGTCCAAAGACCGAATGTAAAGCGATGTTCTGGTTTAGGAGTGAAGTTGTCAGACATACACGAGATACTAGTTGTAATTCTGTTTAGTCTGCCAAGCGGTTAGAGTAAATAAGCCTTTTACCTTCCGGGGTAGCTCAGTTGGCAGAGCAACGGACTGTTAATCCGTTTGTCGTGGGTTCGAGCCCCACCCCCGGAGCCATGTAATTACCCATAATCCGATTAATACGATTAGGTGAATCATGATCGAAACTGCGCGAGTGGCGAATGTTGTCCATCCGCTTGATCCATTAAGTCGAGATGAACTTGAAAAAGTAATTGTTGCGGCGCGAAGAGAATTAAAACTTAGTCAACATCAGTTGATTGCGATGGTTCAACTTGAAGAGCCAACTAAGTCTGCACTTGCGGATTATCAAAACGGCAAAACTTATTCTCGCGCGGCACGGTTGACGATTTTCGATCGCACTACAGCCAAAGTCAGCGAGACCGTGATCACAATTAGTGGCAAAGTCTTAACCCACCAAATTATTGAAGGCGCCAAGGCACCAATTTTGAGTGTCGAATCTGTTCAGGCGATTGCGGCGGCAAAGAAAGACCAACGGGTAATTGAAGCATTGTTGCAACGCGGAATCTCAGATCTCAGCACCGTAATTATGGAGACTTGGCCGATCGGCGCGCAGATACCCAAGCATTTTGATGACGGTCGGCGAATCGTCTGGACTCCGATGTGGCATCAGCCAACACCTCAGGCGAACTTTTATGCCCACCCAATTTCGGGTTTACATGCAATCGTCGACATAGATTCTGGTGAAGTTCTTGAAGTTGAGAATGATCAACAAATCGCGATACCGCAGACACCTGGCCCGTATCGACAAAGTCAGACCGGCGCTGATGTTTCGTTGAAGTCGCTAGTGATTCACCAGCCCGACGGCGTTTCGTTTTCGCTGCAAGGACACAAAATTGATTGGGAGCGTTGGAGTTTTCGAATCGGGTTTTGCCAGCGTGAAGGATTAGTTATTCACGATGTTTGGTTTTCTGATGATGGTCAACCCCGAAAAATTGCACACCGAATGTCGATTGCCGAATTAGTGATTCCGTATGGTGATCCGAGTCAGGGCGCGTATCGCAAGAACGCTTTTGATACAGGCGAATTTGGTCTGGGTAATTTTACAAATTCGCTAACACTTGGTTGCGATTGTCTCGGCGAAATTGTCTACCTAGATGTTGCCGTTGCCAACCCTGATGGCACGGTGCGTGAAATCAAAAATGCGATCTGCCTACATGAAGAAGATTTCGGCATCTTGTGGAAGCATGTCGACGTTGATGGAAATGTTGAGGTTCGTCGTGGGCGCAGGTTCGTTGTTTCATCAATCGTCACAGTCAACAACTATGAATACGGTTACTTTTGGTATTTCTATCAAGATGGATCAATCGAATTTGAAGCAAAACTAACAGGCATCGTCTTAACGCTCGCCGACACGCCAGGTAAGCCACACCCGTCAGCGACCGAACTTGAGCCCGGGTTATGGGCGCCGTATCACCAACATATTTTATGTGCGCGTCTTGATCTCGATATTGATGGCGATACAAATGGCGCGAATAACACTGTCGTTGAAATAGATTCGTTCGCTCACGAACTTGGACCGAAAAATATTCACGGTGGAGCGTACGAAATTAGTGAGACGATTTTGAAACGCGAACTCGACGCTAAGCGTGTTGTTGATCCATTTAAGAGTCGATTTTGGAAGATCATCAATTCAAATCGCAAAAACCATATGGGACATTCGGTCGGTTACAAACTTGTACCAGGCCACACGACTTACCCATTGGCATTGCCTGAGTCAACAATCGGCAAACGCGCGGGGTTTATGTATCAGCATTTGTGGGTAACTAAGAACGAAAATAACGAGCGATACCCAGCAGGTGATTATCCATTTCAACATTCGGGCGGAGCGGGGTTACCACAGTGGACTCAAGCCAACCGTGAAATTGAAAACACAGATGTTGTGTTGTGGCATGTGTTTGGAACAAATCACATTCCGCGTGCCGAAGATTGGCCAGTGATGCCAGTTGAGCGCACCGGTTTTCATCTCAAGCCAAGCGGATTTTTTGCTCGCAACCCGGCGATAGATGTGGCGCCGTCAGCGAAGCCTTGCCATTAGGCTCTGGGCTTGCAAGTGAGCGCATGAATTTCATAGATATTGATACATATATATGCAACTAGGGCCAGTAGCTCAGTGGTTAGAGCAGGGGACTCATAATCCCTTGGTCGCAGGTTCGATCCCTGCCTGGCCCACCATTCAATTTCATGTGGTTCTCGATTTGCGCTAGTCTCGTTACACAAATCGCACACGTCAATGGGATGTGTGTAAAAGGGGAAATAAATGACAAAGCGCAAAGGAATTAAATCCGCTGTTCTTGCCATTGCAGCGTTTGCACTCATCGCGGGTGCATGCGGCGGCAGTAGCGATACAGCAACAGAAGAGACAACAGCCGAGACGGCAGCACCAGCTGCTGACCCGTGTGAAGGATCAGAACTCAAGCTCGGTCTTGCTTTTGATACTGGTGGTCGTGGTGACGGAACATTTAACGACTCGGCCGCTCGCGGTTCAGAGCAAGCAGCAAGTGAATTGTGCTACACAGTTCAAGAACTTGAAGCAACAAGCGATGATGATCGCAAGCCAAACCTCGAAGCACTTGTAGCAGCTGGTAACAACCCAGTTATCGCAGTTGGTTTCGCATTCGGTGGAGCAATTGAAGAAGTTGCCGCTGCTAACCCAAATGTAACTTTCGGTTGGGTTGACGGCTATCTCGATCTTCCAAACGTAAAGACTCTCGGCTTTTCTGAGCAAGAGGGTTCTTTCCTAGTTGGTGCCGCCGCTGCTCTCAAGAGCAAGAGTGGAACAATCGGATTCATTGGTGGTCAAGAAATTGATTTGATCAAGAGGTTCGAAGCTGGATACATCGCAGGTGCGAAGGCAGTTAATCCAGCTATCAAAGTTGAGTCAAAGTATCTTGGTGCAGCCGGAGACAATGCTGCATGGGGTTCACCTGACAAAGCTAAAGAAATCGCAATGAGCTGGTTCAAAAAAGGTGCAGACATTGTCTACACCGCAGCTGGTGGTTCAGGCGCAGGCACAATTGATGCTGCAGTTGAAGCAGGCGAAGGCAAGTGGGCAATCGGTGTTGACTCAGATCAGTACCTAACTGCAACTCCAGATCAGCAAGCACACATCTTGACATCAATGCTTAAGCGCGTTGACGTTTCAGTATTCCTTGCTGCTAAGGCAGTTAAGGAAGGCGATGTCACTGGTGGATTCAAGATATTTGATCTCAAGAGCGACGGAGTTGGGTACTCAACATCAGGTGGATACCTGGATGATGTTGCCGATCAACTTGAAGCTTTCAAGGCAAAAATCATTAGTGGAGAAATTGTCGTTCCGACAAAGCCATAATCTAAATAATTTAGTTTAATTATTTGCAAGCGCCTGGGTCATTGACCCAGGCGCTTGTTTTTATTGCGCAAGTTTTTTTGCTCATCTTTTGAAATTGAAATAAATTCGCTCGTGTGTCAGAATTAGGCAATGCAAGCTGGCAGTAAAAAATCGAGCCAAACTCTGTCAGCAGGGTCAGCAAATGTTGTCGAACTCGCAAATATCAGCAAAAGTTTTCCTGGTGTAATTGCAAATCGAGACATCTCACTGCAAGTCGCTCGGGCAACGATTCATGCAATTGTCGGTGAAAACGGTGCAGGAAAATCGACTTTAATGAAGATTCTTTACGGCCTACATCAACCTGATTCTGGGACGATTTTAGTAAATGGAGTCTTGACACAATTTAAGTCACCGAGTGAGGCGATGGATGCCGGTATCGGCATGGTGCATCAGCACTTTATGCTCGCAGATAATTTGACGGTGCTCGAAAACATAATTCTTGGCTCCGAGCCAACAAAGTTCGGTGTGCTCTCGTTGGGTGATGCCCGAAAACATGTTAAAGATCTTGCAACATCAATTGGTGTCGAAATTGATTTAGATCTTCCGATCTCAGAGTTGGGTGTCGGTCAGCGACAAAGAGTTGAGATCTTGAAAGTGCTATTTCGTGGCGCCGAGATTTTGGTTTTAGACGAGCCCACTGCAGTTCTCGTACCGCAGGAAGTTGACGAGTTATTCGCAAATCTTCGCAAACTTGTTGCAAACGGAACGACGATTTTATTTATTTCTCACAAACTTGATGAGGTTCTTGCGATTTCTGATGCGATTACAGTGATTCGACAGGGGTCAACAGTTGCTACCGTTTCGCCGAAATCGGTAGATCGTTTGAAACTTGCCGAACTGATGGTTGGATCAGATCTACCAAGTCATGGAAAACGTGCGACAAAAGTTGGTGAAAAAGTTCAGTTGGCTGCTCGTAACTTAACTGTGATTGCTAAAGATCGCAAAAATCCAATTCAAGATATATCGTTCGAGGTTTTTGAAAGTGAGATAGTCGGCATTGCCGGAGTTGACGGAAACGGCCAGTTTGAACTTTGTGAGGCACTGCTTGGTTTAGTTGCGAGTCAGGGCACGATTGAAATTGGCGGAAGTGATGTCAGCGATTTGAGCATTCGTGAACGACTCGATCAGGGACTTGCCTACATTCCTTTTGATCGACATCGTGAAGGTTTGATGCTTGCTGCTTCTCTATGGGAGAACGCATTATTGGGCCATGAGGCATCTCTTTCTCGGGGCCCAATGATCGACTTAATCTCTGCCAAGAATTCGTGCCGTGAAATTATTGAACGGTTCGGGGTGATGACTCCAAACGAGTTGGTGCCTGCGTTCGTGTTGTCGGGTGGAAATCAACAAAAACTTGTTGTTGGCCGTAATCTTGCAACGGCGCCTAAAGTGCTGATCGCGGCTCACCCAACTCGCGGAATAGATGTAGGCGCACAGGCCGCAGTATGGGAGGAGATTCGTCGTTCGCGAGACGCTGGCATGTCGGTTTTGCTCGTGTCTGCAGATCTCGAAGAAGTTTTAGGGCTATCCGACCGAATTCTTGTGATGTTTGACGGTGAAATTTCGGCAGAGATTGACCCGAAGAGCGCGACGCCACAAATTCTTGGAAAATACATGACTGGTACTCAATGAGTCAGAACATTAATTCTCAGCGTAATTTCAACTCGATGCGCAAGTCACTCAACACTCTAGGAAGTTCTGTTAGCGCGATAATTCTTGCTCTAATTATTTGTGGTGTGCTTCTGCTTGTGACTGGCAAAGATCCATTTGCCGCTTACGGAAAAATTTTAGAAACAGGTCTAACGAGCGACAAATTTCTTGAAATGCTGAAGCGAGCAACGCCGCTTATCTTTAGTGCGATCGCAGTTGCTATTGGTTTCAAGATGAATCTGTTCAATATCGGTGTTGAAGGACAGTATTTATTTGCTGCGCTAATAGCTGCCGAAATGGGCACCCATGTCTCGCTTCCACGACCTTTGCACATCTTATTTATTTTGGTTGTGGCAATGATTTCGGGTGCTGCCTGGGCGAGCGTTGCGGCGTTTTTGAAAATAGTTCGTGGCATCAACGAAGTTATATCGACAATCATGCTCAATTACATTGCCTTGTCATTTATCCAGTGGCTCTTCGAAACTTTTTTTCGTGATAATTCGGACGGTGGTTTGAATGTCAAGACAACAAAAATTGCACCGAGTGGACGCATGCCAGACTTAGTTCACGATCGTCTTAACGGAATGTTTATTATCGCTTTACTAGTGGCCTTTCTTTATTGGATAGTCGTGTTTAGAAGTCGGTTTGGTTTTCAGTTGCGAGCGAGTGGTCTCAACCCAATTGCCGCGCGCACCGCAGGTATCCCAGCCAACCGAATGATTTTGATTGCGCTTATGTTGTCTGGTGCAGTGGCAGGTTTGGTAGCGATGTCTGCGGTAATTGGCGATGTATACGGTTACGGCCCGTCGGCAATTGCAACGCAGTTTGGTTTCGCCGGAATTTCGGTTGCGTTATTGGGTCGAAATCATCCACTTGGCATTATCGGAGCAGCGATGTTGTTCGGATTTCTTGATTCAACATCCGCAGAACTTCAGTTGTCTGGAATCCCGAGTTCAATTGTCAAAGTTATTCAGGCAATCATTGTGCTTGTCGTAGTGATCGTTAATGAGGCATCGTCAAGACGTTATAACCGAAGAACTGCTGAGCGAGCAGCCTTGGCGCTGAAAAGTTTGGACATATAGCAATGATCCCGTCAAAAAATTTCAAGTTGTATGTTTCCATACTTGGTGCGTTAGCGATTATCTCGACTGTTCGATTATGGACAGATCAAGATGCGTTGACATCATCGAGCACAATCGGCACGGCGTTGCGCTTGACAGTGCCAATTCTTCTTGCAGGCATGGCTGGGCTTTGGGCTGAGCGCTGTGGAGTTCTGAATATTGGCATTGAAGGCATGATGATTTTTGGAACATGGTTTGGCGCTTGGGGCGCTTGGCAGTTCGGCCCATGGGTCGGTTTACTCTTTGCAATTTTGGGTGGCATGTTTGGTGGGTTGGTACATGCTGTTGCCACAGTGCGGTTCAATATTGATCAAGTAATTTCCGGTGTTGTAATTAATTTGTTCGCTTTCTTTGGAGTGCGATATTTGAGCGAGCTTGTTTATGTTGGCAAGCCAGGTGGAGGCATCAGCCAATCTCCACCACAGAAGTGGGCACTACCAAAATTTAATCTGCCGATTCTGTCAGGTGGAGAAATTGCTGGTTGGAAGTCGTCAGATTTCTTAGGCTGGCTAGAGTCGCAAAGATGGTTCATCCTTGGAGACCTCGGTGGAATTGGTCGAGGATTGACACACAGTATTTCTTGGGCAACGGTGATCGCAGTAATTGTCGTGCCAGTATCGGCATGGGTTTTATGGCGTACTCGTTTTGGTTTGCGTTTGAGGTCTTCGGGTGAGTCGCCAGTCGCCGCCGAGAGTCTTGGCGTCAAAGTAAATCACCTTCGATATTTCGGTCTGCTTATTAGCGGTGGGCTCGCTGGTTTAGCAGGCGGCACACTTTCGATTGTTGCCTCTTCGTATTATCGACAAGGTCAAACTGCTGGTCGCGGTTTCATCGGACTGGCAACAATGATTTTTGGAAACTGGCGTCCAAGTGGCATTTTGACAGGTGCATTGTTGTTTGGCTATGCAGAAGGAATCAAACTCGTTGCGTCAGATTCGATCACAGCGTTGTTTTTATTTATTGCAGCAATCGCTATCGTGTTTTTCGTTTTATCTATAGTCCGCCGCAAACGCAGTCAAATTTTAGTCACGCTGGTTGTTTTTATTTTGTCGGCAGTCGCATATCGAACAGTCAGTACAGTTCCAGAATCGTTAACTCAGTCATTGCCATATGTTGTGACTTTGATTGTTCTAGCAACTGCTAACCAAAGGTTGCGACCACCAGCAATGGCTGGAGTGCCGTTTAGGCCAGGCGAGCCTCACTAAAACTTTCAGCGAATTGTTATTTGCCTTTTGGGCGAAACGCAACAAGACCGTTTGTCAGTTCGAGTCTTGGGCCGTTAATTAAATCAATGCAGTAGGGCACTGCAGGCATTACAGCATCTAGACATTCGGCTATTGAGGATGGTTTACCCGGCAAGTTAATAATCAGCGCACCACCGCGAATGCCAGCAGTTTGACGAGACAAGATCGCAGTCGGCACAACCTTCAGCGAAGTTGTACGCATTAACTCACCAAAGCCTGGCATCATCTTTTCGCAAACTTTTTCAGTGGCTTCGGGGGTGATGTCACGAATTGCTGGACCTGTACCGCCAGTTGTGACGATCAGACAGCACTTCTCGAAATCGGCAAGTTCACGCAGTGTTGTCGCGACGAGTTCGATTTCATCAGCGATGACTCTGGCTACAGGTTGCCAAGACGATGAGAGATGTTTGGTGAAGTATTCGTGAATCGCTGGTCCACCCAGATCTTGATAAACACCTGCTGAAGCGCGGTCAGAAACTGTGACGATACCTATTTTCGCGATTTGTGTGTTCGCCGAATTATTGTTAGTCATCAATATTTACCAAAACAGATTTTGTGGATCGTTATATTTTTTGCCAAAAGATGCGTTACGGACTATTGATTTATAAATCTGTCGCCAGCCGAAGCGAAAACCAGTCAGCGACCTTGCGGTAAACGAAACTGCTTGCAAGCGTTCAATTGACGCACGAAATCCTCGCAGTATCGCCGTTTCAGTAGCGCTCAACACCAGTGGTTCAATCGTCGCCGGAAACGCTCGGGTCTCAAATTTGAACGATTCGTAATCCATCTGGTAAACGGCTTGCAGACGGTTCGCTGTGTGTTGATCGCAAACCTGTTCAAGTTTGATTCCAAAGCCAACATTGTGTCGCTCGAGAGTTAGTGCAGTGCCAGCGCGACGATTTACCTCGTCGACCAGTGTTTGCATTTCGGATGATTGCTCAACGCGAACTTTTATGTTGTAGTTGAACTTGTCCGGGTGAACAATATGTGACTGCGGCAAGAAGTGATGGTCTTCCATAAATTCGTCTGTCTGTTCAGAAATCATTTTGGCAAACAACGCAAAACTTTCAGTGATGTTGACACGGCCATCAACTAGTTGATCATGGCAAAGATCAATTGCCTTTTCTGGTGTACCTGGCGCTCGTGAAAAAATGCGGTTTTCCCATGCCGAGTAAGCACGAGTCAGTGGGTCGCGAGTCGCATAAACCCGAAGCCAATCTGGGGAGTGCAGAACTTCGTCAATTTGTTTGGGGTTCATGTCAATTAATTTCGTAAGACCACTTACTCCGAGTTCGTGGATTGTTTGCGAACGAGCCATGTGTGGGCTGATCAAGCGATCAAGTCGCGACTGGTCGTATGAGCCGCTGGCCTTGGCGAGCAACATTTTGATGCTGCTGCAAGCAACTTTGGTAGTTGGGCAGTACATAATTTTCAAACTTGGTGCGACGAGCAAAAAGCCAGCAAACGGTTTGAGAGGAAAATCTTTATCGCTGACCATAGTTATTGCATCACTTTCATGCACCAGCTTTAACGAGCAGTTTGCCCAAGATCATCGCGACCGATTGTTGCAGTGTTTCGTTGTTTGCGCCGACGACTACATCAGGCGACTTCGGAACTTCATACGGGCTATCTACGCCACTTAGCCCCGTCATGTCTCCGCTACGAACTTTGGCGTACATGCCTTTTGTGTCGCGCCGTTCGCACTCTTCAAGTGATGTTGCGACATGAACTTCAATGAATTTCAAGTTGCGTTCTTCGTGAATTTTGCGCGCGTGTGCACGTGAGGTTATGAACGGTGAGATAATCGGCACTATTGCGACAGTGCCTGAGTCGGCAAATAAACAAGCGACTTCGGCTATCCGTCGAATGTTTTCAGTGCGTTCGTCATCGCTGAATCCGAGATCTGAGTTCAATCCGTGGCGAACATTATCGGCGTCCAGAATGTATGAGAGCCGACTTGTGTTTAAGAGTTCTCGCGCGAGTCCGTTTGCAATCGTCGATTTTCCCGAACCAGAGAACCCAGTTAACCAAACTGTTGCACCAACGAGTCCATGTCTGTTCCAGCGTTGTGCTCTGGTCACACCTGGTTCGTGCCATACAGGTTGGTTCATTTTGCTTCTCTCACTAGTAAATACAAGTTTAGGATCGTGGCGAGAGCAACATACCAGCAGCGACAGTTTGCCCAGACGATTCATCAACAAGAATAAATGAGCCAGTTGTGCGGTTCTGATGGTAGTCATCAAAAAACAATGGACTCGTGGTGTGTAATGTGACGCGACCGATCTCGTTAAATTTGAGTTCTTTAATATTTGTTTCGCGATGCAGATTTGAAATATCTAGTCGATACAAGACATTTGAAACTTTTCCACGCGCAAGTTTCGTTGTGTGCTTGACCGTGTAAATCTTGTCTAGTTGCAGCGGCGCCGCGTCATCCATCCAACACAGCATCGCCTCAAGTTCTTGAGATGTTCGTGGGCGATTGTTCGGTCGACAAAGCATGTCGCCGCGAGTTATTGAAAGATCATCTTTCAATAAAACAGTGACGGCCTGACCAGGTTCGGCCTGCTCAACTGGTCCATCTGGTGAGTCAATGCCAGTGATCGTGCTGGTTAATCCCGAAGGCAAAACCATGATGTCATCTCCGACTCGCAACATTCCACCGGCAACTCGACCTGCATATCCGCGGTAGTCAGGTGTGTCAGCGCGTTGTGGTCGAATAACGTATTGCACTGGAAACCTTGTATCAATTCGGTTATCATCACTGGCAATATAAATATTTTCAAGATGATGCAACAGCGTCGGACCTTCAAACCATGACATATTCGCCGAGCGGCTGACCACATTGTCGCCAGCGAGTGCGCTGATCGGCAAAAATGTCACATCGCGCAAGTCGAGACGCGACGCAAAAGTTTCAAACTCTTCGCGGATTTTGTCAAAAATTGCTTGATCGTATTCAACCAGATCCATTTTGTTGACGCAGATCACGAGATGCGGTACGCCAAGCAGAGAGACAAGCAAACTGTGGCGACGAGTTTGTTCAACAACACCGGTGCGTGCGTCAACGAGAACGATCGCCAGATCAGCATTTGAAGCACCAGTGATCATGTTGCGCGTGTACTGAATGTGGCCGGGGCAGTCGGCGATTATAAAGCTGCGCTTGGGTGTTGCGAAGTAGCGATATGCGACATCAATTGTGATGCCTTGCTCGCGTTCTGCGCGCAATCCGTCAGTTAGAAGCGACAAGTCAACATAGTCATCGCCACGGCGCTTGCTCACTGCTTCAATGTGTTCTAGTTGATCTTCAAAGATACTTTTTGAGTCGTAAAGCAGACGACCGATCAAAGTTGATTTGCCGTCGTCAACTGAACCGACGGTTGCAAAATGCAAGCGCTCCATTAGAAGTATCCCGTTCGCTTGCGATCTTCCATCCCGGCTTCCGAAATTCTGTCGTCAGCGCGAGTTGCGCCACGCTCAGTGATGCGAGCAACTGAAGTCTCGGCGATCACTTGTTCAATCGTCGACGCGCTTGACTCAATTGCTGCGGTGCAAGTTGCATCACCAACAGTACGAAACCGTACAAGTTCTTCGGTTATTGTTTCGCCGTCTTCTGGTTGCAAAAATGGTGACACCGCCATCCACATGTTGTCGCGTCTAAACACTTGCCGACGATGAGCGTAATAAATGCTGGGTAGATCAATGTTGTAGTCGGCAACGAACTGCCAGATATCTAATTCTGTCCAGTTCGAAATTGGGAAAATTCTAAAATGTTCGCCGGGTTTATGGCGACCGTTATATATTCCCCAAAGTTCGGGCCTTTGTGTCTTTGGATCCCATTGACCGAAGGCGTCGCGATGTGAATAGACGCGTTCTTTGGCGCGTGCGCGTTCTTCGTCGCGGCGTGCGCCGCCAAACACGGCGTCAAACTTGTGCTCTTTGATTGAGTCAAGCAAAGTCACAGTTTGTAGCGGGTTGCGACTCGCGCGCGGCCCAGTTGCATCCTGCATTCGACCCGCGTCAATTGATGCTTGCACCGACCCAACGATTAGTTGTACATCAAGATCGCGCACCGCACGGTCACGAAACTCGATTACTTCGGCGAAGTTATGGCCAGTGTCGATGTGCATCACCGGGAAGGGCACTCGGGCTGGACTGAAAGCACGGGCCGCAAGGTGCAACATTACAACTGAGTCTTTACCGCCCGAGAACAACATTGCTGGGCGTTCGAACTCTGCTGCGACTTCGCGGATAATTGTGACCGCCTCGTCAATCAGGCTGCGTAATGCTGATTTCACCCCTTTAAGACTAGGGCTTGAAGCATTGTTCAAGTGTCACAACACTGATGCCGTTTCGTGATTGGCTTGGGCAATTAGTCTGATCGTTAAGGAAATCAATGGTACGACTATCTAAATCAAGCACAAACGAATCAATTCTGTCGGTATTGCGAGAAACGGCTGATGCAGTTTCGATCGTGCTGCGTGCAAACAAAGATTGGTCGTTGTCTGGACTGCGCGACACGCAGTATTCGGTTGATTTGCGCGCTGACGCAGCAGCCCTCGAAGTTTTGTATGGTGCGGGCGTGGCAGTGCTGTCTGAAGAAAGTGAAATCACAGGCGAATTCGGGGATGATGATATTTGCGTTGTAATGGATCCGCTTGATGGATCAACCAACGCCAGTCGAGGTGTGCCCTGGTATGCAACTGCGTTGTGTGCGATTGATAAAAACGGCATGCGAGCAGCGCTCGTTGTTAATCAGGCGATGCAAAGTGATTCTTATTGGGCCACTGCTGGCGGTGGCGCGTTTCACAACGGTGAAGTAATGCGGCCAAGTTCGTGTGTTGACTTGGGTCAGGCTCTCGTTGGAATATCTGGCATTCCAAAACAACGACCAAAGTGGGGACAGTTTCGTGCGATTGGTGCTGCAGCTTTGGATATCTGTTTAGTTGCTGACGGTGTGATTGATGCTTGGATTGATTTCAACACACATGGTGTTTGGGATTATTTGGCGAGTGCCCTAATTTGTCAGGAGGCTGGTGCATTGATTGTCGAGCACCAGGGCCGAGATTTGATTGTGCAACAACATTCGCACCGCCGCACGCCAATTGTTGCTGCGACACCCGCGCTGCTTGAGATTGTTAAACAAATTCGCGATCAAAACTAAACACGATGTCGTCTGAACAAACTGAAATGATTCGGTTGCTATGGACATCCAAAGATCGTGCGACATTTATGGCGGGTGTTGCAGGATTTGAAGCCGATGTAAAAGACAATGAGATAATTGCTGAATGTAAAATCGCTATTTTGAGTGGCTCGACAACTTCGTGGACTGCACGACTGCTGAAATTGTTTTTGTTAAATAACGGTGTAAAGGCCGAAATTTTCGAAGGACACTTCGGTAATTATTTCATTGATGCAATGAATCCGAGTGCCGAACTTGTTGCCTTCAAGCCTGACATTATTTATCTCCACACTTCACGGGCGAATTTGAAGAGTTTCGGCAAAGTTCGTGATTTTCAGAATAACGATTCAAGTGATTCTCTAGTAACACAAGAAGTGTCACAAGTGAAAGCAATCTGGA
This sequence comes from Ferrithrix thermotolerans DSM 19514, assembly GCA_945861325.1. Classification (GTDB taxonomy): domain Bacteria; phylum Actinomycetota; class Acidimicrobiia; order Acidimicrobiales; family Ilumatobacteraceae; genus BACL27. The sequence continues at coordinate 5,143 of CAMATY010000014.1, read as the reverse complement.
AGTCTCTAAACGACCGGTTTGACTGCTGGATTATTCAAAATAATATAGATCTGGTTCCAGACTTGCCACTCGGAAATAGCGAGGGCACTGAGGCGATGGGTCATAATTCTGTCGCGCGTGAAATCAATCAACGCCTTGTAGTTGAGTCAAAAAACTTCGGTCAAGTTTTGATCCACGACATTAATGCTCTGAGTGCATCGGTCGGACTTGAAGAATGGTGGAGTCCACGCGATTGGATTCAATACGGACTTGCGATTTCAACCATCGCGCATCCGAGACTTGCGTTCGGTTTGGCTGCTGTCGTAACTTCTATCCTTGGAGAATCAAAAAAGTGTTTGGTTCTTGATTTCGATAACACACTCTGGGGCGGAGTCATCGGAGAAGTTGGCGTTAACGGGATTGAATTAGGTCCAGATAGTTCGCGAGGCAAGGCATTTCTTGATTTCCAGCTGACTATTAAAGATCTTGTCTCAAGGGGCATACTGATCGCCGGCTGCACTAAAAATCAAAAGCAGACCGCACTGTCTGGCCTCAGCCATCCCAATTCAATTCTTAGACCAGAAGATTTTGCCGTCATTGAGGCCTCATGGGATCCAAAGCCCGTCGCAATTAAGCGGATCATTGAGACCCTGAATATTGGAAGCCGGTCATTAGTTTTCGTGGATGATTCAAAGATTGAGGTGCATGCAGTAAAAACTGAGTTCCCTGAGATTGAGTCTGTGGTGCTTGACTCTAAATTTCCTGAGAAATACTCAAGCATGGTTTTGCGACCAAGATATTTTGAATCAGTTAAATTAACCAAAGAAGACATTTCGCGCAAGGGGACGCAATCGAGTCCGCGCGTTAAGAAGTTGCAGAACGTATCAACTTATGATCACGTCCAGATGCTCAGAGATTTGAACGCAGTTGCGACTATTGGCAGGCCATCACTTGATCAACTTGAGAGAGTTACACAACTAGTAAATAAGACAAATCAATTCAATGTCAACGGGCTGCGAAGAACCCCATCAGAGATCAAACGATTAGCCCAAGACAGTGACTCATGTTTGTTAATTGGTGAGTTTAAAGATGATCTGACTAACTATGGTGTCGTCACAGTAATTGGGGGTCAGTTCGTTGGCGACTATTTCAGAGTTGATGTATGGGTAATGAGTTGTCGAACATTTGATCGTTATTTAGAGCATGCAATGATTTCGGCACTTCGAGATGAAATGTCAACTAGATCTATTGAAGTATTGAATCTTGAATTTAAACGAACAACGAGAAACGACTATTTCATAAATACTTGCGCAACTCTGGGTTTATTTGAAAAAAGTATTAGTGATGGTTCCTGCTCAGTACGAGTTAGCAGCGTCACAATTGCCGATGAACTTCCATTGAAAGTAGTCTTGAGTTAATGAAAAATTATCAGGGAGTCTTGAACTCGTGTGCTGAAATTTTTCGGACAGTATTCTCAGATCCTAATTTGTTGGTTTCTGCAACGACTTCTGCGACAGATATCGCTGATTGGGATTCTCTGGCCCAAATTCGATTATTGATGACGATGGAACAGATTTTTGAGATTCAGTTCTCGCTTGACGAAGTTGAAGATTTACAAAATCTTGGAGAAATTATTGAGCTAATTTTGACGAAAGTTAATCAATGAAGACTCTTGTCTTCAGCGATTTATATGTTGGAATGTCTGCCGAGTTTCATCGAGAGATAAACCACGAATTAATCCAGAGTTTTGCCGAAATTTCAGGAGATTCAAATCCATTGCACATAGACGGTGACTATGCACATAAATCGGGGTACATCGATCAGGTTGCTCACGGAATGCTCTGCTCATCGTTTTTTTCTGAGCTCGTTGGTGTCCACTTGCCAGGAGAGAATTGTTTGCTCACTGATATCGCTGTTGAATTTGCAAAACCAGTTTTTGTAGGTGATCGTGTAAGCATCAGCGGTGCGATTACACAACTGAGCCCTGCGTTTAAATCTGCGAAGATAGAAGCAACTATTACTAACAAAGACAGCGTCGTCTGCGTTCGTGCCAAGATTGGTGTGGTGGTCAGATGAGCAGAACAATTTTGATAACGGGTGCTTCATCTTCGTTCGGACAAGAATTGATTTCGCGTTTACCTAATGATGCAAAGATCATTGCTCACAGCCGCAGTCCACTGCCAGAAATTAATGACGGTAACCCTCGGATAATTAATATAATTTCAGATTTTTCTAATCCAGATTTTTTGACTGATTTTGACGGCAAGGTTAATTTTGCCGAGATTGATGAAGTGGTGCATTTCGCCGCGAGTCCTATGCGAATGCAAAATTTCGCCGCCAGCACATCTGAGCAGTTGCTTGCTGATTATCAAACAAATTTCATATCAACCGTATCTTTACTAACGAAGGTTGTAGCAACTCGAAAACAAAACCCGCGTCAAATTCGCGTGGTGTTGATGCTTACCGACATGATCGGATCTCCTAAAAAAGGTGAAACTTCGTATATCACTTCGAAATTTGCCTTACTTGGTCTGATTAAATCGCTTTCGAAAGAATATTCCGGTAATGAATTGCGGATCAATGCAGTGTCGCCGTCGTTTGTCGAGACTAAATACGTGGAGCACTTCCCAGAGTTTTTGCGCAAAGATATTGAAAATAAGCATCCAATGAAACGACACTGCACAATTGCTGAGGTTGTAGATTCGGTTGAGTTTTTACTTTCGACAAAGTCGTCGTTTATTAACGGGCAGAATATTTCAATCAATGGTGGCGAAAACTAGTCCGAATCCGCGTCTCAATTTGCGCTTCGGAGACCACGCGGATATTGAAACTGTTAGCAATTTCATAGATCAGCACTGGCAGAACGGTCATGTTCTCTCGCGTGATAGAGAGTTATTTGAGTACATGTTTCTTGAAAAAGATGGTCGATTGAATTTCGCTCTTGCTTTTGAACCGCTCTCAAATGAATTAATCGCGACACTTGGCTATTTGCCGACAAATTTTTCTCACTCGCGAATTTCGTTATCAATGTGGAAGGCGCGTTCCGATGCCCATCTGCGAAAACACAAGGCTGGTCTGGCAGTTCTCAGATTTTTATTAGAAGAGTTGAAACCCCAAAGTATTTTCTCCACTGGAATTTCTGCAGACACACGAGATATTTACAAATTTTTAGATTATTCATGCGATGTGATGAATCACCATGTGATTGTCAACGATCAAATTTTGGAGTTTAAGATACTTCTCAACCCGCCTGCATCACTAGGCTCTCGGCGTCAGTCTGATTTATTGAATGAATCTATGTTGGTGGTTGAATCTGAATCTGATTTGCAGCGATTCGCACAGCGATTTGATCTTGAAAAGTCGGGCAAGGATTTAGGTTATTTGAATCACCGCTATTTAGAGCACCCTCGCTTTCAATATTCGATTAGAGAAGTGTTAGCGGACAGTAAGACAGTTGGATCAGTAGTCTTTCGTCGCTCATTTGCTAACGAGCGATCCTGCATCAGAATCATTGATGTCATTGGCGATGAAATCTGTCTCAAGTCAGCAATTCAGCCATTGATTCAAGAGATGCTCGCTAACGGCGACGAATATATTGATTTGCTCTCTTGGGGCCTCGATAATCGCCAAGTTAAAGACATGGGCTTTCTCAATTGCCAAGACATCCCTAGTTGCATCGTGCCAGAGTATTTTTCACCCTTCAGTCAGACAAAAGTTGATCGTTGGCTCTTTACGAATCTTCCTCAGTCAGAAAAATTCTTCAAAGGCGACGGCGACCAAGACCGCCCGAATTAATTTCTGACTCTTTGTTGATTCGGTTATTGGCATTAGTATTTGTGGCTGATGAAAATTTTGGTTGTTGTTGCGCATCCTGATGATGTTGATTTTGGATCGGGTGGAACGGTGGCAACTTGGGTCGCACAGGGTGATCAGGTTGTTTATTGTCTCGTGACCGACGGCCAGGCTGGCGGATCAGATAACACAGTGACTCGCGAACAAGTCGCAGCGACTCGGCGACAAGAACAGACTGCTGCAGCCAACATGCTCGGTGTTACAGAATTGCATTGGCTCGGTTTCCCCGATGGTGCGCTTGTCGCCGATTTAAATTTACGCCGCGAGATCAGCGCTGTAATTCGCATCGTCAAGCCAGATCGTGTGCTCACTCAATCCGCTGAACGAAACTACTCTCGAATTTATGCAAGTCACCCTGATCATCTAGCAACTGGAGAAGCGACGATTTGTGCGATTTATCCTGATGCGCGAAATGAGTTTGCGTTTCCTGAGTTGCTCAGCGAACGCGGGCTTGCTCCACATGAAGTTCCTGAAACGTGGATCATGGCGGGCCCGAATCCGAAACACTTCGTAGATACGACAGATGTCTTGGATAAAAAGATTGCCGCATTACTTTGTCATCACAGTCAACATCCTGACCCTGCGGGTTTGCCGGCACGGATTCGTACTTGGGGAGAGGCGGTTGCGCAGGCCGGTGGCTTGCCAAAAGGTCGCACCGCCGAAGCTTTTTTAGTTATTGACACGAAATAAATAGCGGATATTGCGAATATCTTAGATAGCGATTCAAATAAATAATCCCATACACTAAGAGTTTCATTCAATGAGAGGTTCGCGAGAAGTTTTCAGAGTATGGGCGCTTAGCTCAGTTGGTTAGAGCATCTCCCTTACAAGGAGAGGGTCGGGGGTTCGAATCCCTCAGCGCCCACTGTTATTTCATTTTGTCGAGGGCCTCACCCATTTGCCGATGAACTGCGTTGATCGCCTGCAATGGGCGCATCATGACACGAAACTCAATAATCTTTCCACTGTCGTTGCAAGTAATGATGTCGACACCGTTCGCATATTTTCCATCGACTGTTGTTTCGAACTCCAAAACAGCAGTATTTCCGTCAATGACTTGCTTGGTATAACGAAATTTCTTTGAACTGTCTTTTGCCTGCGCGGATGAACCTGTTTCGCCAGGAAGTGTTTGCCCGGCAGCCATCAAATACATCTTGGTGATTTCTTTTCCGACTTGGGGGGTGTATACGATTGGCGAATAAAAAACGCAGTCATTGTCAAGCAGAATATCGAGCCCGTCCTTTAATTCTCCACGCAAATGAGCGTGCCATTGTTCAATCACTTTGTGGATCATGCTTGCCCTTTGAGATGT
>CAMATY010000013.1 GCA_945861325.1 Ferrithrix thermotolerans DSM 19514 | reverse complement strand
GGCTACAAGGCAGTGTTGACAAGCAACCTTCACGAGAGAGCTTCGGATCGGTGCGCTGAAGCAATTTCTAAGATTGAAACAGAATCTAAAACTTTTTTTGACATTGTCGTGATGGTCCAAGGCGACGAGCCGATGACAGACCCACGAATGCTTTCCGATGTGCTGCGACCATTTGCTCAAGACACGAATTTAGAAGTCGTCAATCTATACGCCGATATCCAACCAGGGGAATTCAATAGCCAGAACTGCGTCAAGGTCGTTATGGATCTCGCAGGAAACGCTTTATATATGTCTCGTGCACCGATTCCTGTATCAACAGATGGCGTTGAACGACCATCAGGTAAACAACTTGGATTAATTGCATTTCGTCGCAACGCTCTACAAAAATTCACTGAGCTAGAACCAACACCATTAGAAATCTACGAGTCAGTCGACATGCTCAGATTTCTTGAACATGGAATCAAGATACGAATGCAACGCACTGCTTACAGGACTCATGCTGTTGATGTCCCTGCTGATGTCATTGAAGTTGAACGCTTGATGAAATCAACTAACTAATCAACTCATCGAATGTACGAATTATTTTCAGATGAGGCGACGACACTTAAAATTTGGGACTCTGATCAAACCAATTTTTTAGGTAATGAGCCATTGTTGCTTTGGCAACAGTTTGTCGGTGCCGAGCATCCACTAAATACAGTTTCAATTTCTGACATAGTTGAACAAAATTCAGCCGAAATCAGAACAATGATTCTCGGTTTTATTTACGATGTCGGAGAAAATATCAACGGTGGCGCAAAATCTGGTCTCTCAATTGAATCTGAATTTAATTATTATTGGATGACACAATTTCATTCTCGGCCATATACGCAATCTGCACAATTAAATAATTTGGCGAAGATATTTGCACTGATCAAAATCGTTGGAGCTAACAAATTTGAGAAGCTTGTTTTCATCTCAACTAATAAGGATTTAACACAGGTAATCGCCTCAATTGCGAAAGCCAATAATTTAGATTTTAAAGTGGTTTCACAAAGCCGTTCAGCGCAATCAAAGCCAATCAAAACTAAGTTTAAGAATTTAACTCCAAGGCCCGCGCTTGGGCTCTTGGCCCTGTTTCAACAAATCAGGTCATCTTCGCATCTGCGAGATAAAGATTTGCCACCAACCAGCAATCGCGGAACAATCACATTTTTTGACTACTGGTACCGATTTGGTGCAGCTGTCAATCAAACTCGAAAATTTGAATCACAATACTGGACCGCCCTAGTTGGTCAACTTTCAAACTTAAATGTAAATTGGTTTCACAATCTCGTTGACCAGCGGCGAAAACACCCACTTCGTGAAGCAAAGTCACTGCTTACAGATTTTAATTCTGCTGACAGAAATCATCAGCATCAAATTATTGACGCAAGTTGTAGCACCTCGATTGTCTTGAAATCTCTGAACAACTACCGAAGACTTCTCATCGGATCACTTCAAACTAAAAAATATTCTTCGGCATTTACAATCAGCAATAAAAAAATAGAACTCTGGCCAATTTTTCGAAGAGAATGGCTGAATTCTCTTCGCGGCTACGAGGCGATGATCAACTGTCTGCGATTCAGTCAACTTAATGAAATTCTGCAAAAATTACCTCAGCAACGAATCGGTTTCTATTTAATTGAAAACCAACCATGGGAGATGGCGTTGGTTCATCTTTGGCGCAAATATGGTCACGGACAACTTATTGGTGTCGCTCATTCAACAGTTCGTTTTTGGGATCTTCGACTGATGTCTGACCCTCGAAGATTCTCGAACAACACGAATAACCCGATGCCGCGCCCAGATTTGATTGCAGTTAACGGCCCCCTTGCACGCGAGTCATTAATTGCGGCGGGATATCCAGCGACTGAAATCAGAGAAGTTGAAGCTCTGATGTATCAGCATTTTGGAGAGACACTCGACATACAACTACTCAAATCCAAACAGTCAATCAAGACAATTCTGGTTGCGACCGACTATCTCGAGAGCGCAACGCAAACTCAAATCAAACTTCTTAACGATTTTCTGGCGACGAACTCCGAAAGTATTCGAGTACTGCTAAAACCTCACTGGAGTCAGTCATTCAAGAATCTAAATCCATTGATTGAGATTGTTTCTGGAAAAGAAGATCTTTCAACATACTTTGATCAATGTGATGTCTTGTATTGCAGTGCGATCACTTCGGCAGTAATTGACGGCGCTTGTGCTGGATTGCCAGTGATCCAATGCCTGGATCCGCAGTCGTTTAATTTGAGTCCATTGCGCGGCCGCACTGAAATACAAGTTGTTCGAACAAGCAAAGAACTGAAAGATGCGCTGAGTAATTTGACTGCGATTCCGCCAAAAATTGAGCCTCATACGTTGTTCAACCTCGATCCACAGTTATCTAAATGGAAATCACTAATCGGAATTTAAGCAAGCCAGACACAAAAATCGTAGAATTATAAAGTGTCTAGTGCCAGCAACTTTTCAAAGCAAGACTCGCGATTAAATGTTTTTGCTACCGAGCAGGAAGTTTTTCAATTTACTGCAAATCTAATCACTGAAATTATTCAAATTGCTTCTAGTTCAAGACCCAAATGCAATGTGATTATTGCTGCGGGTCGATCTATTTGTAAAACTTTAGAGTGTCTGTCTCCTGAGTCAACAGATTGGCAGCGAGTTAATTGGTTTCTTGCTGATGAGCGATCTGTAGATGGCAATAGCGATCAGCGTAATGATCGCCAACTGCGACAAGTTTTATTAAAAACTATTGGTGAAAAATATGGCACCGTAACTAGTCCGCAAGCAGATATTAATGTTGGCGAAGCAGTCAAAGATTATGCAAGTAGAATTAGTGCGATCAGTATGTTCGACTTTTGTCTTTTAGGAATGGGCGATGATGGCCATATCGCGAGCCTATTTCCTGGTCACCTCGCGTTATTTTCAAATGATTCATGTTGTTTGGTCAACGACTCACCAAATTTGCCACACACACGAATTTCGCTGGGTTTGAAAGCTCTAAGTAACACCAAGAATCGAATCGTCGTAACAACTGGCGCTTCTAAAAATAAAGCCGTGCGCGAGTTCGCGCTAAACCCACAAACGCCGATAAGGCTTTTTGAACCAACTTCAATAATTTTAGATCAGGCAGCAGCAAAGTGAAAACAGTTCTGCTGTGCGGAGGGTTCGGCACCAGAATACGTGATGTCGCCGATGATATTCCAAAACCGTTAATCAAAGTTGGCGAGATGCCAATTCTTTGGCACCTGATGGGTTACTACTCAAATTTCGGCTTTCGTGAATTTATTTTATGTCTTGGCTATAAATCCGAGACTGTTGTCGATTTTTTTCGTACTCAAAATGGAAAACTAAAGAATTTACTTCCAGAGCCCGAGTTGCCAAATATCCATCAATTCAGCGGTTTTGTAAACAACAACAACTGCGTCGTGACGCTAGTTGACACTGGTTTAGAAGCAATGACCGGTGCGCGGCTGCGCAAAGTTCAAAAATTGATTGGTGACGAAACCTTCATGCTCAGTTACGGCGATGGTTTAAGTGATGTTGATCTTGACAAACTTGTGCAACATCACAAAGATCACCAAAAGTTTTTAACCGTGACGGGTGTGCGCCCCCCAAGCCGGTTTGGCGAACTACAAGTTGATGCCACAAACAATGTCACCGGCTTCAATGAAAAACCTCAGGCATCAGGTGGAAGAATCTCAGGTGGGTTTTTCGTATGTGAACCAAGTGTTTTTAAGTTTCTCGATCAACGCGAAGATCTTGTATTCGAAAAAGAACCAATTCAACAGATCGTCCACGATGCACAAATGACGATGTATCCACATGATGAATTCTGGCAATGTATGGATACCTATCGCGACTGGGAACTACTGAATCAGATGCTTAAGTCTGGGAAGGCACCATGGGTTCGCTCTTAGAAGCCGTTGAAAGTTTTAAAGGAAAACGCATTGTTGTTACTGGCGATACTGGTTTCAAAGGCTCCTGGCTTTCGTTGTGGCTGCATCTTGCCGGAGCAGAAGTTTTCGGGTACGCGCTTCCCGCCGAATCAGAGCAAAGCCATTTCAATCAGCTGAATCTAAATAGTTTGATAACACACCAAAATGGCGATATCAGAGATTCGGAAAATTTAAAAAGTTTCATGCAAGCTGCAAAACCTGAAATTGTTTTTCATCTTGCAGCACAAGCACTGGTTCGTCGCTCATACGCCGACCCAAAAACTACTTACGACACAAATATCGGTGGCGCCATCAACTTGATGGAGGCAGTTAAAAATACTGACTCGATCAAATCTTTAATTTTCGTCACTTCGGACAAGTGCTACAAAAATAGAGAAATCCGTATCGGCTATCGCGAAACAGACGAACTTGGTGGACGAGACCCTTACAGTGCTTCAAAAGCCGCAGCCGAACTAATTTTTTCATCGTTTTTTGATTCGTTTTTATCCAACCGCGAAAACTTCGGCGCTGCCACAGTTCGCGCTGGCAACGTAATCGGCGGTGGCGACTGGGCGCAAGACCGAATTATCCCCGACTGCATTCGTTCGTTGACATCTCACAAACCAATCGTGTTGCGGTACCCAAATGCAACTCGTCCATGGCAACATGTCCTTGAACCACTTTCTGGATATCTGCAACTCGCGCACTACCTACTTATGTCACCAAAGTCATTCAATGGTGCCTGGAATTTCGGACCAGACGAATCGGATGCATACAGTGTTAACGATGTTGCGAAACAGACGATTGAAATTTGGGGCTCTGGTGAGATCAAAATTGATGCCCCCGTTACACAAGTGCATGAGGCAGGACTATTGCATTTGAACTGCGATAAAGCAAAAAACAAAATGAAGTGGCGACCGCGGTGGGATTTCTTGCAAACGATGTCAAACACTGTCTCGTGGTATCGAGATGTCAATGCAGGTAAGTCAGTTAGAGAAATGTCTGAATATCAAATCACCAATTATCTGGAGCACTCAAAATGATCGATGGCGTAATAATCACTCCTCTATTTCAAATCGCCGACGAAAGAGGCAAAGTAATGCACATGTTAAAAAGCACAGATGCGGCTTTTCAAACATTTGGTGAAATTTATTTCTCGTGCGTGTTTCCCGACGCTGTAAAGGCGTGGCACTTTCACGACAAGATGATCCTTAACTATGCAGTACCACATGGTCGAATTAAATTTGTGCTTTACGATGATCGCCCTGATAGCCCGACAAAAGGCGAGGTTCAAGAGTTGTTTCTTGGTGAGGAAAATTATTGGCTGGTGACTGTTCCGCCGAAAGTGTGGAACGGCTTCAAAGGAATCGGAACCGAGATGGCGATCGTCGCGAACTGCGCCGGTATTCCTCATGATCCATCAGAAATACATCGACGCGAACCAACTGATCCGTACTTTCCATATAACTGGCAACTAATCCATCGATGACCAAGAAAGTCCTTCTGACTGGAGGGTTTGGCACACTTGGCGGTCGTATCGCCGATGAACTCGCAAAAAATCCAGAAATTAAGTTAAGAATCGCATCTCGAGAAAAACAAAGCCCTCCAACTTGGGCCCCAAACGCTGAAGTTTTTTGTGTTGACTTTGAAAATCATAACTCAATAAAACAAATGCTTGACGGTGCAACCCATGTTGTCCATCTCGCTGCACTAAATGATTATGAGTGTCGCGCTGACCCTAAAAACGCAGAACTTGTAAATGTTGAATATACGCGACGGATTATTGATCAGGCTTGCCAGTTAGAAAATCTGAGAATTATTTATCTGTCAACAATTCAGGTTTATGGCAACAATCTGACTGGAGTAACGACAGAAATTTCGCCGACAAACCCATCTGACGCATATTCGAAAACACATCTGGATGCGGAACGAATCGTAGAACAGGCACATCAATCTAAAAAAATAGAAGGCGTCAGACTTAGGTCTGCAAATGGTTTTGGTTCGCCGATGACACCAGCTGCCAAAATATGGCAAATTATTGCCAACGATTTATGTCGGCAAGCAATTGAGAATAAAAAACTAACTCTAAAATCGCATGGCTTGCAGTTTCGTAATTTTATTCCGTTTACTGATGTCTGCACCGCAGTCAAACACTTACTTGAAATGCCGGTGCAACAAATTGGAGACGGGTTGTTCAACCTTGGTGCTAAAACGCCCCTGAAGATATTTCAAATGGCTGAAATTATTGCAGCTCGTTGCGAAGCTGTTCTTGGATTTAGACCGCCGATCAACAAGCCGTCCGAAATGCCAAGTGTGACTCCTGCTTCGTTTGAATACGACTCAAAAAAACTACTGTCAACTGGACTGGTGTTAAATAACAATATTGAAAACGAAATTGATGCGTTGCTAAAGAACTGCAAAACTTGGTTTAAGTTGCAAAACTGAAATGAATCACAAACCATTTGTTTCGGTAGTGATTCCAACATATAACCATGCAAAGTTGCTGAAGAAGGCACTGGATTCAGTTTTAGCGCAAACTTTTAAAGACTGGGAAGCAATAGTCGTAAATAATTTTTCAACAGACGACACTGTGGAAGTTGTCAATTCATTTACAGATCCAAGAATCAAACTGCTTAATTTCAATAACTCTGGCGTGATTGCGGCTTCGCGTAATCGCGGCGTAAAAGAGGCAAACGGTGAGTTCATCGCATTTCTTGACTCAGACGATGTTTGGTACGCAAACAAACTTCAAAAATGTGTCGACCAGGCTCAAGTTGAAAATCAGTTTATTTGTCACGGCGAACTATGGATCAATAGTGATCTGACAACACGACCAGTGATGTACGGACCTGCGTCGCGTGCTAGTTATGATCGTCTTCTATACACTGGCAATTGCATCTCAACTTCGGCGACCTTTATTGCAAAGTCACTAATTGATTCAGTCAATGGTTTTGACGAAAATCCTGAAATTATTACTACTGAGGATTACGACCTTTGGCTTCGCCTTGCTGCGAAAAATCCAAAAACAATTTTCATCCCCGAGTTACTGGGTGAGTTTCACCGACTTGCCCAAAGTGCGAGCAGCAGTGTCATCAGAAATTTCACTGCGGAGTTAAAGGTTTTGAATAAACATTTTGCAACTCAACCACAAACGATCTCAACGAAACTTCGAATCAGACATCGGCGAGCAATTGCACATTACGGGGCCGCTCGACAATTAACCGCGCAACCAAAGCAAGCGTTTAGTTTGTTTGCGTCAGCATTTTGCCTTTCACCATTTGTCTTCCGAATTTATCCAGGCTTGATAATTACGGTGTTACGAACAGTTTCGGGCGCAAAAAAGCCATGACAACACTCAGACACTTCAGCCTTGGTCGACACGCAATGAAAGTTGCGCTACAACTTGCAGAAGTAACGACCGGTGATGCGGTCATGGTTCCGGGCTTTATTTGTCGCGACTTACTTGCAGCAATTAGGTCGCTCGGGGCTGTACCGGTGTTTTATGAAGTTGACACTGATTTGCAACCGAAAATACTTGATCGATCCGTAAATCCAAGAGCAATTATTGTCGTCAATTATTTTGGATTTGCTCAAGATCTCCAACCGTTTATTGCTTTTGGTTCTGCAACTGGCGCAATTGTCATTGAAGACAATGCTCACGGATTTCTCAGTCGTGATTCTGAAAATCAAATCCTGGGCCAACGCACGACACTCGGAATCACAAGTTTTCGCAAAACTTTACATGTTGTTGATGGCGCAACTCTCTCAGCCTCAATTCAAGAAAGCAAACTCCCACCACAACTTGAATTAATAGATAGTCCGAATGGTCTAAGAATGGACGCATCGCGAATCTTGGTGCGCATTCAGCAAGTTACAAAAATACCAATCATTAGTTTTGCTCAGACTGCGTCACGACTGATCCGCTACATTCGCACTGGATCAAAATTTCCAGCGACAGATGCAGATGTAGAGACGCGAATTCCTGGTGCCGCTAATCCACACACATCAAGTGTCAAACAGATGCTTGAACTCGACCAAGCAAAAGAAATTTCACGCCGAAGATCTCTATTTGAAAAGTTATTACCTGAGGTGATCAAACTTGGAATCAAACCGATTTTTGAATCCTTGCCAAACGGCACCTGTCCATACGGTTTACCCGTTTACGCCTCGCCAGAGTTCAGTAGAACGCTTTCGAAATTGGCTCGCCGATATCGTGTCACGCTGATGACTTGGCCAGAACTCCCCCAAGATATTTTGCCGACCGCACCAGAGCACTATCGACAAGTTCAGTTGCTGAACTTTCGGTGACGCCAATGTCTAAATGGATTGTATGGACAGGCACAGATGCGCAGTGGGACGAACAACTTTTGAAATTTCCAAATGCTTGCGTCTATCAATCTTCAAGTTGGGGTTATCATCGTACTGACTTTGGTTGGAGTGTCACACGACTTGTAGAAAGTTCGCAGAATTCTGGCTGCGCGCAGATTCTTACCAAGAGGGTATTCGGCACAACCGTTGCGTGGGTCCCTGGTGGACCTGCAGGAGATTTCAATAAATTAGACAAAACTTTTAATCAGCAGATTCTTAAACTTACTCAAAGTCGACGACTCTATATTCGAATTAATTCACTTGAAATGATGAGCCCAAATAGTCAGCAACAATTGAAATCTAATAATTGGGCCTCGGCAAACAATAAGTTCTCAACTGGAATGAGTCTAAATTATTCATTGCTTGCACCACAAGCAACTCGACGCGAATTACTTTCTTCAAACTGGGGCCGAAATCTTAGGCGAGGCGAAACTCGCAACACAGATCCATATATTTGGAGTAATTACACCGCGCAAGAAATCGCAGATGTCTATACGCAACTCTCCGAATACAAAGATCTCGCCCCAGATGTAGACACTCCGTCGTTTGAAACAATTAGTTCGTTGATAAATAATTGTCGTGAATACCTTCTATTAATTCGATGCGACGATGAACAAGGGAACCCGCTTGCAATTCGTGGTGCGCTAAGATTCGGCGCAAAAGCTTGGGATATTTTTGCAGCCGTAACTCCGCAAGGCAGAAAGCAATACTCGTCTTATCCAACGCTGTGGAAACTATTTAATTCTTGTGCTGATGAAAAAATTTCAAACTATGACTTAAGTGGAGTTGACCCAGTTAAAAATAAAGGTGTCTATGATTTCAAACATGGCACCGGCGCAACCGAAATTAACTACTTGGGCGAGTGGGATCGCGGAACTCCCTTCTTCGTTCGGCCATTGGTAGGTAGACTGATTGGGTATCGAAGAAACTTGTAACTCCCCCTATCTGCACTGCCCCAGCATCGAAGGGCTAAACGCCAAATGAATCTATTGAAGTATCGGTTGGCTCAAGTCGTTAGTGCCACAAACTTTCTGCCCAATCGCAGCGAGCAACGACTGCGTCGAGTTTTGATGTACCACTCGGTTGTCAAGGATGCCGACATTGCAACAAAAGCACCCGACATCTATTCAATTTCTGAAACTTACTTCACAAGTCATGTCGAACTGATGGCGCAACAAAACAAAACTGGTCAACGCAAGGTGGTTTCGCTCGAAGACTCAGACCCTTACGGAGTGTCAATTACTTTTGATGATGGCTACAACGACACACTTACAATTGCGGCGCCACTTCTTTTGGCTAAGAACTTGCCGTTTCATATTTTTGTGACACCAGAAAACATCATTAGTGGTAGTCCGCAATATTTATCTAGTGACGGACTCATTGCACTAAGCAAAATCCCCGGAGCAACCATCGGTGCCCACGGGTTTTCTCATCAGCATCTAAATCGTCTTTCGCCTAAAAAAATTACTGACGAGCTCAAGTCAAGCAAGGAGTGGCTTGAAAACAAAATCGGTAAGAGCGTATTAACAATGAGTTATCCGCATGGCGCATTTAATTCACTGGTCGAAGAGATTGCCTCGTCGGTTGGATACATGTTTGCGGCAACAAGCAATTGGGATTGCTACAAAGTTGGAACCCAACCACTGCGAATTCCGAGAATTGACATTTGGAATTTAGACAATAAAAATGCACTGCAGCGAAAACTTGATGGTAAATGGGACTGGCTCAAAAAAATGAACAAGTCGCAGAACCTGGACACGAGTATTAAATGACTTTATTTACTGCGCAGGTTTTGATTCTGGGCTTAGTACTTCTGCTATTTGCAAGAAGGTCTGGACGCTTCGACCTCTACAGTTGTCTTTTTGCTGTCGTCTGGACACTTGCGGTAATCACAATTCGTGTCATCTATGGCGTTGACCATGCCGCTTTTTATTCAAGCGACCAAGGTACACAACTTGAATTGTTGCAAAAGTTTGCCGATGTTGGGATTTCGTTTTCGCTCGACCGATTTATCGGAGGTCGGTACATCGTGGTTGTTCCCGTGTGGCTTCTAAAGTCATTCGGCCTTGACCCATTACTGGCTTTTAAATTTCTTCAGGCAATCTGTCTGCTCTTGACCTACAGGGTTTGTACCGATTTCATCTTGGAGCAGGGGCTGAGAATTAAGTTATGGCACGCAATTTTGTTCTGTGGGCCGCTATTTATTTTTTTATCGGTACTCGGACTCCGCGACTTAGAAATTGTGCTCTGTGTTTCATATTTCTTTCTTGGTAGATCTTCGTCACTACGCTTTTTTGCACTTGGTGTTTGCGCATTGCTTCGCCCCCACCTCACGGTTGCACTATTTTTTGGTTGGCTTATAAATCTGTGGTTGGTGCGACACCCCCTAAAACGCATGCCACTCGCAGTTATGGCACTTACGGCTGGGGGCTTTTTCGCTGGTGGTTATGGATATGCAATCGGCGGACTACTTAAGTACAAACTTAATTACAAATCACCAGTTATTTTTGTTCAACAAGCGTGGTGGAGATTCTTTGCAAATATTCTCGGACTTCAATTTCTCACATTTGGAAACGACATTGTCAAGATGACTGTCGGTCAGTTGTTGACTCTTCGCCTGTTTTTCATTGATACTTTTTTGATTCCAACTTTATTTATTTTTACTTTGCTAAATCGAAACCTTAAACATACGGGGATGAGAATTCAGGTTTATATTTCTTTCGTATTCTTTCTTGGACTAGCCACGCAGACTAGCTTCAATTCATCACGCCAAAACTTGCCATTTCTCTCAATCATGGGTGTCCTGGCTCTTTTAGGCATCCAGCAACGAAAGATCAGTGAAACCACGGATCAACCGACCAGATATGAAATTGAATCATGGAAGAACTAGCCAGTATTCAGAAACAAAATCGCCACTTATGTTATGTGATAACCGAAGACTGGTTCTTTGCTTCACATTTTTTAGATCGCTCTCTGGCTGCACTTGCTTGTGGATACCGGGTAACAGTTGTAACACGATGTCGAGAAACTTCGAAGCAACTTGAAACACTCGGACTATCTTTTAGAAATATTGAGTTTGCTCGGCGCGGGCTAAACCCCGTCAAAGAAATCTTCACAATTCTTCAGCTGAGCAAGATCTTTCGCCAGTTGAAACCAGACATAATTCATAATATTGCACTTAAGCCAGTAGTACTTGGTTCAATTGCCGCACAATTTGCCAGAGTACAAAATGTTGTAAATGCTCTCGTTGGAATGGGTTATGTCTTTACTTCAACCGAAAAGCAAGCTCGGTTTTTGCGGCCATTTGTCAACGCACTAATTCGTTACGTTTTGAATCGTCAAAATACAAAAGTAATCATCGAAAACAATGACGACCTGAAAAATCTCGTAGCCGGCAAATTTGTCAAACGAGATTCGATAGCTCTGATAAAAGGTGCCGGTGTGGATCTAGCGAAATTTTCTTATCAACAACAACCGCCCGCACCGATAAAAGTGATTATGGTTTCAAGAATGTTGCGAGATAAAGGAGTTGAAGAGTTTGTTCAGGCGGCACGACTAATTAACGGAACAAAAAGTGACGTTAGATTTTTGCTTGTTGGAGAAGCCGACGAAGGCAACCCGACATCCATCAGCCGCAAACAACTAGAAAACTGGAACCAAGACGGCAGTGTTAACTGGCTTGGCGCACGAACCGATATTGCAGAGTTGCTGACTTCGTGTCACATTGCCTGCCTTCCGTCATATCGCGAAGGTTTGCCAAAATCACTGATTGAAGCGGCAGCCGCGGGTCGACCCATCGTGACAACCGATGTGCCGGGTTGTCGCGAAGTAGTAACCGAAGGAGTGAATGGTTTTTTGGTACCACCTCAAGATTCAAAGTCTCTGGCGGTTGCAATTGACAAACTCATTGCAAATCCAAGTCTCCGTGAGAAAATGGGCATTACCAACAGGCTTAAAGCCGAACTTGAATTTGCCAACGCGATCATTATTCAGCAAACACAAACCGTTTACGATTCATTTCAAACAGCATGAAAGCTCTAGTCACAGGCGCAACAGGCTTCATCGGCTCTCACCTCCTGCCGAAACTTCAGCGAGCACACGATGTCACGGTTATTGACGCACGACTAGTTAGCGCTAATAATTCGCAATGGCACGAAGCAGTTGATCAGTGCGATGTACTAATTCACCTAGCAGCACGAGCACATGTCACAACCGACAGATCCAATTCTCAACGCGACTTATATCTTGCAACTAACTCTGCGCTGACAGCTCTGCTTTCCCAGCGACTTTCGCTAACTGATAAAAAGCACTTCATATTTATGAGTACGGCCAAAGTACTCGGCAGTTCAACCGGTCGAAATACCAAATTTAAAAATGACGATTCAATCAATGCCATAGATCCATATTCACTTTCGAAAGCACGAGCAGAAACAGAATTGCAAAGCGTTTGTAGTCGTAGCAATCTCAAATACACGATTATCAGACCACCACTTGTTTATGGACCAAGAGTAAAAGCGAATTTTCTGTCCATGATTAAATGGGTCGACGATCAACAACTCTTGCCGCTTGCGAATACTCAAAATCTGCGCAGTTTTGTCGGCATCAGAAATTTGGTTGATTTAATTGAAACTTGTATCACCAATGTCAATTCACGAAATCAAATATTTCATGTTTCTGATAATCACGATCTTTCAACGACTGAACTTCTACGAACTCTTGCGTCGGTGATGAATAGAAAATCTCACCTTATTGCGTTTCCTCGCCTTGGTTTACGGTTGGCCAGCCAACTCATCGGGCGCCCGAGAATCTATGAACAACTTTGTGGTTCGTTTCAAGTCGACATTTCGCAAACCTGTCAAAAACTTAACTGGTCTCCACCGTTTACGATAAAACAAGAACTTGAGCAGACTGTTGCGTGGTATCAATCGGAAACGAAATGATGCTATTGATAGTTTTAGCCACGCTTGTTTTGAGTTTTTTTATAACGAGTTTTGTGCGACGAACAGCGATTAAACGCAATCAATTTGATATTCCAAATGAGCGCAGTTCGCATAATCAACCAACTCCGCGGGGTGCAGGGCTCGCAGTCGTCATCGCCTTCACCTTTGGATTAATAGTTCTGCTAATTCGTGGCGACCTTAAACCAGAAATATTTGTCGCCATTTTTCTCCCAGGTTTGCTGGTCGCGATTGTTGGCTACTTAGATGATCTTGGCAAAGTGACTGCTGCTCGCATCAGGCTGCTTGCTCATATCGTTGCGGGCTTAATTGCCGTTTATATTTTGGGCGGCCTTCCACCGATGCCAATTTTTGGCGAAACGCTCAACCTTGGTTTATTGGGCAATTTGATCGCAGTCATTTATCTAGTTTGGTTATTAAATCTTTTCAACTTCATGGATGGCATTGACTCAATCACCGGCATTGAAACTTTGAGTAGTTGTGTAATTATTTCGGTTTTACTTATTAACAAAACTGCTGGCGACCAATGGCAAATGCCAATGCTTCTTGCTAGCGCTGTGCTTGGTTTTTTGTATTTCAATTGGCCACCAGCAAAAATTTTTCTTGGAGACATCGGCAGTGGCTACATCGGTTTTACAGTCGGCACCATCTCATTAGCCATGGCCAAAACTGAGCCTCTATTTACTTGGGCGTGGATCATTTTGCTTGGAGTTTTTATCGTTGATGCAACAGTGACTTTAATTCGCAGACTAATCACGAGACAGCGCGTATATCTTGCCCATCGCTCACACGCCTATCAACATTTAGCAACTAATTCAAGCCAACAGTTGAAGGTCTCATTGGGCATTGCGGCGATTAATATTTTTTGGCTTGCACCGATTGCGTGGCTGGTTGTTGACCAACAAGTACAACCAATCATTGGAGTGGCTGTTGCTTACGCGCCACTTGTTGTAATTGCGATTTACTTCAAAGCTGGTAAATCAACTAATTAATTTTTGCGAGTTAGTTTTGCGAGTTAGTTTTACGAGTGGTATTCGACGATCAGTCTTCACTTGGTAGTTCGCGAAATCTGGCCAAATTGCGACCATTACATCCCATATTTTCTGACGATGCGCGAGATTTTCGGCATCTTCACCATATGTCGCAGCGATACAAGTAAAAATTTCTGCACCGACCTGCAGAGTAACTTCAGGAACTGTTACGAGATTTTCATACCAGAGCGGATGCGTCGCGCTGCCGCCTTTTGAAGCCACGATCACATAGTCATCACCATCTCGGCCATATATCAACGCAGTTCGACGACCAACGCCTGACCTGCGACCGAGTGTTGTCAGTAAAAGTGTCGGCACTCCACGCCAAATGTGCCCTTCACTTCCGTTGCTTTCAACATAAGTTTTGATGTGCTCGGCGACAAAACCGGTGGGGCTATCGATAATTTCAGATCTTGACATGGGGCTAATACTAACTACACCCCCGTGCCACACTGTGATGATGGAACTAATTATCGGATTACTAGTAATTGTCGTTTTGGTCCTCGCCATGATGGTGATGCGCCAAGCCAATAAATCAACTTTGCCACCGATAAACCCACAAAATTTCGATCAGGCTGCGTTAGTCGATGCAGTACGCACAGCCGTAGACGCACAAGTTGGTAAAGCTACGCAACAAGCACTTGAAAATGTCAACACTCAGATTGACCGCACATATCAGGCGCGCACGCAAACCTTGACATCCGAAACAAAAAGTCTTCTAGACCCAGTTGCGACACAAATGAATGAGCTTCGTAATGCTGTAACGGCACTGCAATCGAACTACACGAATACAGTCGGTGTAACCCAAACGATCAGCAAGCAAATTGATTCGCTGAACCAAACAACTTCTGCACTTCAATCAGCACTCAAATCGTCGAGCGCCCGAGGCGCATGGGGCGAACAACAATTGCGCAATGTAATTGAACTTGCTGGCATGTTGCCGTATTGCGATTTTCTTGAGCAAACAACCGTCACCAGCAACGACAAGACCCAACGTCCAGACGCGGTAATTAAATTGCCAAACGATGGATGTGTCGTAATTGACTCAAAGACTCCACTTGATGCATATCTCAGAGCACAAGAAACATCTGACGCGACATTGCACCAACAACTACTCAATGAACATGCCAAAGCACTCGCGGGTCATGCCAAAGTATTGGCTGACAAAAAATATTTTCAGCAGTTTGATCGCACACCTGAATACACGATCATGTTTATTCCCGGTGAATCATTTTTGGCTGACGCGCTTCGCGCCGACGGAAGTTTGCTTGAAGTTGCGATGCGCAGTCGAGTCTTAATCGCTTCACCCGTCAATTTGTTGGCGCTTCTACTTGCCGTTGCTAAAGGTTGGCAGGCATTTCAGATCGCCGAAAATGCCGAGAAAATAGCCGCCATTGGTCGTGAGCTCTATGAGCGAGTTGACACCGTGCTTGAAAGTGTCGAAAAGACGGGGCGCGGTCTTGAAACTGCAATCAGTGCCTACAACAGAATGGTTGGCTCAATTGAAGGTCGAATGTTGTCCACACTTCGTAAATTCAAAGATGTTGGCGTGACATCTTCCGAACTCACAGAAATTTCAAATATCGAGTCGGCACCGCGTCGGCTTTCGGCACCAGAACACACTAAAGAACTAGAAAGTTGATTGGTTTGTCAATCAAATAATCGCTATCATTACTTCAATGATTTCAGCAGTTGTCTGGCACTGGTGGTTAGGGGCAGGTCTGTTGATCGCCGGCATCGGCGCAGTTTTGAGCGTCGTTGCGGGTTATGTCAAGCAAGTTACCGCGCTGAAGTATCCAAACCGTCGACAACGACAAGCACAAAAATAACTCCGTTGGGCCGATGAACGCCCGAGTCACTGAAATAAAAGAGAATCAACTTGTAGTTGAATTAGTTGCCAAGTGCGACTTTCCAAAATCGGGCACAAAAGTTTCATGTGCTGTTTCTGGTGGTCAAGACAGCATGGCGCTTTTAGTGCTGGCAGTTGTTGCCGGATGCGAGGTCACTGCAATTCATGTTGACCACGCTCTAAGAACTGACTCAGAAAATGAATCTGTAGTTGTAGAAAAACTTGCAACAGAACTCGGTGCACAATTTATTTCGCGAACAATCAAGGTTGCGCCTGGCACGAATCTCGAAGCACGCGCTCGAACTAGTCGATTTGAAGTCATGCCCCAAGATGTAATGACTGGCCACACAGCAGACGATCAAGCAGAAACAGTACTAATTAATTTACTGCGCGGTGCAGGGTTGGCTGGGCTTTCGGGCATGCAACGCAACCAACGCCACCCAATCTTGGCGCTCCGAAGAACACAAACGCATCAACTGTGCAACGAATTGAGAATTCAGACGATTGATGATCCGTCAAATACTGATCCGAAGTTTCAACGCAATCGGGTTCGCAACGAACTGATTCCGCTGATGGATGCAATTTCGCAACGCGATGTGGCGGCAATTCTTGATCGACAAGCCGACATACTTCGAGACGACTCATTGTTGCTTGACGAACTCGCAAAGAGCATCGATGCTACTGACGCCAAAATGCTTGCCAACGCACCAATTGCCTTGTCTCGACGCGCTATTCGGCAATGGCTCACGGAAAATTATCCGCCAGATTCTGCGACCGTCGAGCGCGTTCTAGATGTTGCTCGGGGTATCACTCTTGCTTGCGAGATTGGCTCAAACCGTGAAGTCCGACGAAGCCAACAGCGCTTGCAAATCTTTGCAAAATAATTAAAAACAAAACACAATGTTAATTTGCTGTGGTAAAGTTTGGTCTCAATGTTGGTTGTTTCTAGTTCAAGTGGCACATCTTTGAAAAAGGTTTACTGATGCCACCAAAACTTCGCGGAAAATGGGCTCTCGGAATTGAGCCTCGTCATTTAACTTGGATCATTAAAGACAAACTGGCGGTCTGCGAGCGACCTGGTGGCTTCGGCACAAACCATCGACGCGTGCGTCGCCAAGAAGAAATTATTTGGCTCAGAGAAAACGATTTTGGATCTGTTATCTCAATTAGTGCGGCACCACATAATTTGCACAGTTACGAAGAGCTCCAAATGCCATATAAGCATCGTCCAATGCCAAGCTCAGATGATTTGGATCAGTGGCTAAAGGCTCTGTACACAGAGTTTTCTCAAAATCTTCAGCGCGGAACGAAAATCATTATCCATGCCGAAGAAGTAAGTGAGCGTCTGCATGGGCTTATGGGGGGCTACATCAGGTGGTCAGGATTAGTAGATGACGCTTCGCAAGCGATAATTCTCACAGAGCGAATTGCTGGTCGACAACTTGATCCAGATTCTCGCGAACTTATTTTGCGCGTTCACGAATTGCGCTGAACTTAACTTCTCTACAATTTTTTAAACGCGACTTAACGAATAACTGACTCTAAAAGAATCCGTGGTGCGGTGCGTAGCGCTGTGGTTGCACTTGATGCTGGCAACTTGTTGCATTCAACTTCGGCAATTGCGACATAATCGAGAGCAGTCTCAATTGCACTGGCAATACCAGAATTAAAACGAACTATTTGTAACGCTTTATCGCGTTCATTACCAACAAATGGTCGACCAAGTAGATCGCGCAACTCAATTGCATCTGTCGAATCTGAAGAAAGTGTCAACAAAACTGGAAGCGTGTACACGCCCTCTTCCATGTCATGACCAGCGCGTTTGCCAAGTTCGTCATCAGTAGCGATCACATCCAAGATGTCATCAACAATCTGAAATACCATGCCGTAGGCCGTGCCGTAAATAGTTAGAGCGTCAATAAGTTTGCGGTCATGGCCGGCAACAATTGCGCCAATTCGGGCAGCAGTCGCAAACAGTGAAGCAGTTTTTCCTTCAATGCTGACGAGATACGACGGAATCGATCGCGACACATTGTAAGTTGCGCGAAGTTCCTCAATCTGTCCTTCGCATAATTTGCCAATTGTTTGCGCCAATAAAGTTACAACTTCTGTTCCTAATGCCGCTGAAACCTCAGATGCTTTAGCCAACATAAAGTCACCAGCAAGAATTGCTTGCAGATTTCCCCATCGTGCATTCACGGTGTCAACACCGCGCCGCGTCATCGATTCATCCATTACATCGTCGTGATACAGCGAACCAAGATGCACAAGTTCGCAGGCGATTGAACCTTGAATCACTTCGTCACTGACTGCAGATTCACTACCGACTTGTGCAGCCGCGATAGACAGCACCGGGCGCAATCTCTTTCCGCCAGCAATAATCAGATGCGACGCGAGTTCGTTTAAGTGAGAATCTTTTGTCTCAACTGCAGTTCGCAAAGCACGATCAACGCGTTCACGATCTGATGCCATGAACGGCAACGACAATAACGGCGAGACCGTGCTCATATCCACAGGCTACGCAACTTGGCTTGTGAAACTGCGAACTAAGCGCCGTGCGTCACATTTCAAATTCGGTGATTAAAACATGGCTGTCGTAAACCCCCGCACTCTCACCGATACACTTTAAGTATCCTCAAGTGACTCATAAGGCGGTCAAAGTTGTTCGAACGTTTTACGGATAGGGCCCGCAGGGTCGTGGTACTTGCTCAAGAAGAAGCCCGCCTGCTCAACCATTCATACATTGGCACAGAGCACATTTTGCTCGGCCTGATTCACGAAGGAGAAGGCGTCGCTGCCAAAGCACTCGAAGCACTTGGCATCTCTCTTGAAGCGGTTCGCGCGCAGGTCGAAGAAATAATCGGTCAAGGTGGATCGTCGCCTTCTGGACATATTCCGTTTACGCCAAGAGCCAAGAAAGTTCTCGAACTTTCACTGCGCGAAGCGTTGCAGCTTGGCCACAACTACATCGGTACAGAGCACATTTTGCTTGGCCTGATCCGCGAAGGAGAAGGCGTCGCAGCACAAGTTCTCGTCAAACTGGGAGCCGATCTTGGTCGTGTTCGCCAACAAGTTATTCAGTTACTTAGTGGATATCAAGGTCCCGGCGGAAAATCCGAAGGTGAAGCAACTGCCGCAAAAGACACTCCACAAGAAAAAGGTGGCAGTCAAATTCTTGATCAGTTCGGTCGCAACCTGACGCAACTTGCGCGTGACAAAAAGCTTGATCCAGTTATTGGTCGCCAAAAAGAGATGGAGCGGGTAATGCAGATCCTCTCTCGTCGAACCAAAAATAACCCAGTACTAATCGGCGAGCCCGGTGTTGGTAAAACTGCAATCGTTGAAGGTCTCGCCCAGAAAATCGTCGCCAACGAAGTTCCTGAGACACTAACCAATAAGCAGTTGTACACACTTGACCTCGGCGCTCTTGTTGCCGGAAGTCGTTACCGCGGAGATTTTGAAGAGCGTCTCAAAAAAGTTTTGAAAGAAATTAAGACACGCGGTGACATTATTTTGTTCATCGACGAGATTCACACACTCGTTGGCGCAGGTGCCGCCGAAGGCGCAATTGACGCTGCATCAATCCTTAAACCAATGCTTGCCCGCGGAGAATTGCAAACAATTGGCGCAACAACGCTTGACGAATTTCGCAAACATTTCGAGAAAGATGCCGCTCTCGAACGACGCTTTCAACCTGTCAAAGTTGACGAGCCATCGGTCGCGCACACAATCGAAATCTTGAAGGGCATCCGCGACAAATACGAAACGCATCACCGCGTCACGATCACCGACCAGGCACTCGTTTCGGCTGCAAACCTTGCCGATCGTTACATCTCTGATCGCTTCTTGCCAGACAAGGCAATCGATTTAATTGATGAAGCTGGAAGCCGTTTGCGAATCAAGCGCATGACCACGCCACCAGACCTCAAAGAAATTGAAAATAAAATCAATGATGTTCAAGAAGCCAAGAAAAAAGCCGTCGAAGAACAACGCTTTGAAGAAGCGGGTCGTTTGCGCGATCAAGAGCGAACGCTGCTTGAAGAGCGATCACAAAAAGAAGTTGATGTTAAGGCTCAAGGCATCGATCTTTTTGACGAAGTTAGCGAAGAGTCAATCGCTGAAGTGTTGAGTATGTGGACAGGTATTCCAGTGTTCAAACTCACTGAAGAAGAGACCGCCAAATTGCTGAACATGGAAGGCGAACTCCACAAGCGAATCATCGGCCAAGAAAACGCCATCAAGGCAGTCAGCCAAAGTATTCGTCGTACTCGTGCGGGTCTTAAAGATCCGAAGCGACCAAGTGGTTCGTTTATTTTCCTTGGACCAACCGGAGTTGGTAAAACTGAACTCGCAAAAACTCTTGCTGAATTTTTATTCGGAGACGAAGATGCACTGATCGCTCTCGACATGAGCGAATACATGGAGAAGCACACGGTCAGTCGCCTTGTTGGTTCACCCCCTGGATACGTCGGATACGAAGAAGGTGGTCAACTCACAGAGGCTGTTCGCCGCAAGCCGTTCTCAGTTGTGTTGTTTGACGAGATCGAAAAAGCACACCCAGATGTGTTCAATACGCTGTTGCAAATTCTTGAAGAAGGTCGTTTGACTGATGCACAAGGTCGAAGTACAGATTTCAGAAACACATTTCTAATCATGACTTCAAACCTCGGCACACAAGATTTGCGCAAAGCAAATGTTGGCTTCGGCAAAAATGATGAGGCTCTTTCATATGCTCGAATGCAAGAAAAAGTCAACGAGGCACTCAAAGTTCAGTTCAAGCCTGAGTTTCTTAATCGCATCGACGAAGTAATCGTGTTCCACGAACTTGCGATGGCTGAAGTTGTACAGATGGTTGACTTGATGAGCAAGCGCCTGATCGGTCAACTTGAAGGTCTCAGTCTTGGTCTTGAACTGACTGAAGTCGCAAAAGCACTGCTTGCTAAGCGCGGGTACGACCCTCAACTTGGTGCGCGTCCACTTCGTCGTGCGCTACAACGGTTCATCGAAGATCCACTCTCAGAGAAGTTGCTTCTCAAAGAGTTCCACGCTGGTGAGATCATCGTGATCGGCGTTGAAGACGACCCAGACAAAAAAGACGAGCAGCGATTTACATTTAAGGCTGTTGAAGGTTTCGTGTCGCCGACCGCAGTGGTTCTCGCTGGTGCGAGCGATACAACTCCAACTACTCCTGAGTGAGCAGTAGCGTGCTGCGCGCGCGTCATCGACTCGCCTTTTTACGAGTCTCACTAATTATTCTCGGGTTAACGATGCTCACCGCATGTCGCGTTGACACGGTGGTGACCCTAGATATTTTCCCAAATGGTGCAGGAACACTGACTGTGAACTTGACCGCCGATAAACAAGTCATTGACCAAACCCCAAAATTGGCCACTGATTTTCGATTCGATGATGCGAAATCTGCTGGCTGGGTCGTGGCTGGACCAAATGTGTTGGCCGATGGTGGTTTACAAGTTTCGATAAGTCACGCGTTTAGTAACGCATCTCAAGCAACAACTTTGCTCGCGCAACTCTCGGGTGCCGATGGACCATTCAAGCAACTGACACTAACTCGCACCGGAAAAGATACTGATTCAACTTTCAAACTAGATGGGGCGTTACAAGTTGATGGTGGCCTTGCGGCATTCTCAGATGACGATTTGCTGCAAACAATCGGCGCTGAACCATTCGCTCAAAATTTAGAATTAAGTGATTTAAATTTGGCTGGTGTTTCAAGTATCAACTTTGTTGTTAATCTTCCAGGCAAAATAGAACAAACAACGGGCACAGCAACGAAAAGCACGATTACTTGGCAAGTGCCGCTGGATGGAAATGCACAACTAGTCACGACAACTTCTCGTAACACAGCGATAACCGCGATTGTCGCCCGATATGCATCCGTGATACTCAAGTTTGTTCTTGTATTTTGGCTTATCGGTATGACAATGATCATTTCGAGAGTTGCGGCTAAACGCAAAGACGATCCTCGTACACCGAGCGAATAATGTCTAGTGCGAGATGGTGAAACTTCGCACTGTATATAGATGCACCGACTGCGGTGTTGCATTGCCAAAGTGGGCTGGTCGCTGTGGTTCTTGCGGCGCATGGAACAGCCTCGTTGAAGATGTCGAAGGTGACGAAGAAATAATTTCAATCGCTACTGGCATGGCGCTTGTGCCCCCAGGTGAACCAAAACCAATCAACGCACTTGACGCAATAATTTCTGAGCCGCAAACAACTGGCGTTGAAGAATTAGACCGTGTGCTCGGTGGTGGGCTTGTGCCTGGCTCTGTCACTCTGCTCGGCGGTGAGCCTGGCATCGGCAAATCAACTTTGCTGTTGCAACTGCTCGCAGCGTGGTCGGGCAAAACTCTCTATGTCACGGCTGAAGAAAGTGCCCAGCAAGTGCACATGCGTGCCGAGCGACTCAACGCCGTCAAACCAGACCTATGGCTTGTTGCAGAGATGTCTCTGACGAACATTATTAATTGCATCAACCAAGTCGAACCACAACTTGTGGTCATTGACAGCATTCAAGCAATTGCTGATCCACTTTTAAATTCGGCGCCCGGCTCTGTTGCTCAAGTTCGGGGCTGTGCACACCGACTCGTGCAAGAAGCCAAGGCTCGTGATCTGCCGATCGTTTTGGTTGGGCATGTCACTAAAGATGGTGGTCTGGCTGGGCCGCGTGTGCTCGAGCATGTCGTCGACACCGTGCTGTCATTCGAAGGCGAGCGACATCATGCGTTGCGACTTTTACGAGCAGTAAAACATCGGTTCGGCTCAACTAACGAACTTGGCCTATTTGAGATGACCGAGTTGGGGTTGCGCAGTGTGCCAGACGCCAGCAAATTATTTCTTGCCGACCGCCGAGCAGGTGTGCCTGGTTCAATTGTCGTGCCAGCACTTGAAGGGCATCGACCGTTATTGGTTGAAGTACAAGCACTTACGAATCTTTCACCGTCACATGTTTCTCCGCGACGATCAGCGCAGGGCGTTGACTCAGGGCGACTAGCGATGCTTCTGGCAGTTCTCGAGCGGCGTGCTGGTGTAAATCTTTCGCAACATGAAGTGTTCGCATCAGTTGTGGGTGGTGTCAAACTCGGTGAACCGGGTGCAGATCTTGGTTTGTGTCTGGCTCTTGTTTCAGCAGCTACAGATCGACCACTGGCAGAAAATTTAGTTGCGTGCGGCGAAGTTGGTTTAGCAGGTGAGTTGCGCCAAGCCAGCAATACCGCGCGCCGCTTAGCCGAAGCTGCACGACTCGGTTTCACACGCGCGATTATTCCCGCTAGCAGTGCAGTAGATCTAAATATTTCCGGCATCAAACTTGAACCAGCACACACGGTTGCTGAGGCTTTAGCCCTTGCAGGATTGTCAATCAACTAGCGTCTAATCAGTGAAATCCGTTTTAATTGTTCCGACTTTTAACGAAGCCGAAAACATTGGACGGTTTTTGACGCAAGTTCGCTCAGACTCACCCAGTACAGACATTTTAGTTATTGATGACAACAGCCCTGATGGCACAGCAAAGATTGCCGATTCGGTTGCACAGCGGCTTGGCTCAATCAAAGTGATCAATCGCACCGGTTTGCGCGGCTATGCGCCGGCTAGTCGTGATGCGATGCTTGCAGCCATCGAAAGCGGCTACGAAGTGATTGCCACGATGGACGCCGATTTTTCTCACGACCCGAAAGTTTTAACAAAACTTATTTCATTAGTAAATTCAGATACGGCTCTGGTTATTGGCTCAAGATATGTGCCAGGTGGTGGTGTTACAAATTGGCCACTGTTTCGTCGGCTACTTTCAAAGTGGGGCAATTTATACACGGCGTTTTGTCTGCGCCTAAAAATCAAAGACTGTACTTCGGGGTTTCGTGCATATTCGGCATCCAGCCTCAAAAATATTGATCTAGATGGATTAAAAGCCGACGGTTACGCTTTTCTTTCTGAGATGGCATTTGTAATCTCGCGCAAGAAACTCGGCTCAATCGTTGAATCGCCAATTGTGTATGTCGACCGTGCCTTTGGCGAATCAAAAATGAACACCCGCATCATGCGTGAGTCAATGGTGCTTGTTACTCGCTGGGGTTTCGCACTACGCACCGGTATTGGACGTAAGCACTTACCGCGCTAGTGAAACTGGCAGACCACTATTTAATTGATTGTATAAATTCAAAAGTTTTGGCGACGGCTGACTATTTGCCCAAGAGTCTGACTTAACGGCGCGCTCATACGAGTGCCATTCACCGCGCACCCCAGCAAAATCGCCGCGAAGGGCATAAGCCCGCATTCGCAATGCAATCAGTTCTTCGTGCGCTCCAAGAACTTTTAAACCCTTGGATGTTGCCCAAAATACACCCTCAATTTCACCACGTTGAAGATCCAGTTCTCCAGCCATTGCTGAAGCAGTAATTACATTCAGCACTAGCTGCGAAGTTATTCCTTCGGCATCGGGCCACAGATATCCAGTGCCAGAGAATGGTAAATCACGAACAAGTTCAAGTCCCCGATGCAACTCTGCGATCGCCTGGTTTGGCTCAAGTTCGTGGGCCCTAGTAATACAAGATTCAAGAATTTCACCATCGCTAATTATTGAGATGTGAAAAGGCAATTGATCATTGAAAGTTCTTGGGAGCCATTCTTCGCTATTTGAAATTAAATGAGTTTGGTTAAGCATTCGCCGCGCATCTGAAACTACGTTTGTGAAAGTCGCATCGGCAACGTTGACATCCCATAATGCTGTGCGTGCTGCACTTCGTGTTGGGCGAGATCGGTGACTTGTCAGCCAGGCTAATAATTCTTTAGTTTTAGACTTCTCAAACTCAATGACTGTGCCATCGTTGAGTTGAACATCAACTGGTCCAAGAGTACGAACCAACACATTCCATTTCTCGCAATTGCGATGTAAATTTTCAGAATTCAAATCTCGGGTATTTGTGATATTGGCGAAATTCGGTAAATTCGTGTCAAGTTGCAGTGACCGATCAACGTCAGTCAATAGCTCATTTATTGCATGCGCTTCGTTGCTCAACAATCCGAATGGAGTCATCACAATATTGCTCGGCAGTAACCGCCATTGGCACTGATTTGCTTGCAACACAACGGTTGCACAAGATATTGCTGAAGTGCTGATAACAGCGCAGTTATTAGCCAAGAGCTGATCAATTTCTAGTTGGCTAATTTGTGAAGTAGTAAAGACGACGCAATGCTCTCTGACGCTTGCGGAGGTCTCAAAAACTTCCTGAACACTTGAAACTATTGCAACTTGTGGAAACAACAGACTTGAGGTGTCGACTTTGTCACGATCTTTTATTAAAAAAATTGGTTTGACTTTATTTCCAATAGAAAACAGAGTTGCTGCTACCAAGGCATCGACGATCGCAATTGTCTGTGTCGCGTTCTCTTTGAAAATATTAATAATTGATCTCTGCCCAATATCAATAAACACCATCTTCGAATCACAGATTCCAAATGGAATATAAATTGGATTCTGCGAATTGGCATCTAGATAAATATTTTCAGTTTGTGATGATTTGACTTCAAGTGTTGCTCTTAATGCAACCTCGGTTCTAACTGCTGTTGCCGAGGGGTGATTAAGGCGTGAGTTTGTTTGCAATTGACGAAGTCGGCTACCGCGTTGCTTGCCTATCTCAAAAATTAAGCCTGCTACGACAACAGAGCAAGATAGGACAGGGATTAAATCTTGACTTGGATTGGTTTTATTCTGGGTTTCTGAGTCAGCAAGAATTTCAACGCTTGCTGCCTTTGCGACTTGGCCACGAGCGATAAATACGATGCTCAACAGGCTTGCAATAGCGATGAATAACCAACTGCGTGGGGTGAACTTACTACGGTGTGAAAAATGAAAGATCAAATATCTAATTAGGTCAACCAGTGCGTGAGCAATTATCCACAAAAAAGCCGCACACATAATAAAAACTAAAATTGCGATGACGATCTGTTGTTGTGACATACCGAAAGAAAAATCAATCACTTTAATTCACCCGATCTTCATTCACTGCGCGGCTCAACTCGTCGGGTAACCGAAATTAAATGATCTCTAGCGCCAAATAATTGCAGCAACGACATCTCAACAGTTTGTGAAACAGTAACCGTTACGGACTCTGCATTTACTGCAACTTCTCCAATCAACTTATTGTCGCTTAAATACTGCACTGCTGAATGTCGTGCTGCCTGCTGATCAATTTTCGGCGACCCGGTGCGCAATGAAACCAATTCTTGTGCCGCGAAGCGTGCAGCATTTTCGGCATGATCGGCGAGAGTCAGTCGCGCGGCAATTAATCGCCCACCATCAACACTTAATCCAGCGCAAACAATGAAAGTCATCAGCAAACCAACTACGAATGCTGTAACTACTCCATCTTCGTGAATTCGAGATTTCATCAGTCAACTCGCCATCTGTCTATGACTTCGCTTGATGACGCGCTAACGATTCGAGGTCGGACGCCAAGAATTGACAGATCATTATTTTTAATAGTGCAGTCAACTTTTACCAAAACTGCGGAATCCGCACCTTGGCTGATCAGCGACGAATTAACAACTATTTCTGTGCACGAAGTTCCACTGTTTTGCAATGCCCTCTCAGCAATTTGCTTTGCTGTTGACTGAATTCGTGATTTACCGCCCTTAGATGCGGCCCGTGCCGCCTGATCAGCAGCATGTCGAACTTGGATGACAGCTTCTGATGCGCGACCAGCATAGATACCAAATAGCACGAGCATCATTAGCAACGGTGTGAGAATCACCAGTTCAACAGTGACTGACCCGCGTTCAGAAATCATCGATCTATTTCAGAGACGAACTCTTCTAATGGTTCTTCACCGCGCCGCTCAACTGACGTTGGAAAGAAAAGTGACACATTTGGCACCGAAACCCTCACTCGCATTGCGACAAATCCATTGCTTACTTCGAGTGTCGGGGTTCCGATTAGCTGTGCCCCAAGTTCAGCAGCAGTGCGCGTTGCCGAATCAATTGCTGAAACTGCGTCACCATTTGTTGACGCAGCAACTGCTGCGCCTTTGGCTGCTGACAGAGTTGCAATATGTGCCGAATGCATAAATAGCATCGATTGAACTGCAATGATTAACAGCATCAGCACAATTGGCACGGCAATCACAACCTGTACAACTGTGTCGCCAGAATCAAATCTGCTGATTGCTGTTTTCATTGTCAGTCCTGCAAGTCGCTGGGTGCTGAATTAACTAACCGAGGTTCAGTGAATTTGCTTTATTAGTTACACGACTGGTAATCGTCGCGCCAACAGCTATGGCAAGAGCAATTAATGCAGCGGCCATCACAACCGTAGTTGCACTGACTTCGCCTCTTTCGCTGTCGGTTTGAGCCGAGGCAGTAAATCGAATCCAGTAATACTGCCAAATGCTTTTCATTGATGTCATAATTTCCTCCGTTTGTAGTTTGTTTATAGATTGTTTGTAATTTGTCCTGTCTTGTCTTTCATTTTCTGATTATCTGTGTGAATTAATTAATAACTTGGCTAACTAAAAACTTCCTAGAACTAAGTGCACCGCTGGATACCCGATCAGCGCGATAAACGCAATAAATAACAGCACCATTGGAAGTCCCATCCGCTCAGTTGCAGCCTGAGCTTGAGCCTCTATCTCTCCCATTTGCCGATTGCGCAACGAATCAGCTCGAGCCGAAAGTGAGAGTCGAATTCGCGCACCGTGTTCTCCCGCTAGTTGAACGCTTCCAGCTACTTCTGCGAGTTCTGGAATATTGTAAAGATCACCAAGATTTGCAAGTTCAACCCATGGCGACCGGCGGGCGCTTCGGGCTCTTGTTAATACATCGCGGATCTCAGAGAATGACCATCCGTCACCCGCGTCAGCGGCAGCAATTAATGCTGTTTCGGTTCCTGCACCACCAGCTAAAAGAACATTGGTCAAATCTAAATAGCTTGAAAATGCGTGAAGGAAATCTTGTCGCCGGCGCGTTGCTTGAACTCGCACACGACTATCTGGAAGCAGAAAACCCAGTACTCCCGCCCCAACTAAAATAATCAGGGTGATAAGTTTTGAAATACTGACCCCAGTTAAATAAAAGAAAATATCAATACCGAGACCCGAAATAACCCCAATGAAAAGTGAACTAAGTTTTCTGATCACCATCTCAGATGCTTGATGACCAACAATTGCCAAATCAGCTCGATGACGAACTTGCGACCTCTGCACCAACCACACCATTGCACTGCGAATTTGTTCACGCGTCGTCTCGGCCCTGCTTGATAACACCCCAGGACGGAGAATAAAAAAAGCTCCAGCACCACAAATAACGCCTGATACGGCCAGTGCGATCATTGGGCAACTACCTCTCGCCGACGAATAAATCTTTGCGGCGTTGAAATTCTCGAAAATTGATCAAGCATGATCAGAGCAACTCCAAACACAATGAAGATGAAACTCAACATCACTTGGCCTTCAAGTGATGAATAGACACTTAGATAGTCGCGATTAAATATCACAAGCATCGCAACAAAGCCAGTGACAACCGATGAAATAATTCGCACAGAACTTCGAGTTCGCGCCCGTCCAACCCATATTCTTGTTCTCATTCGGCCCTCTTCGCGGGCGCACTGTGCCAGGTGCCCAAGTAGTTGTGCGAGATCACGAGCTTGATATTTTGTCGCCGTGATTAATGCTGCAGACACAAAATCTGCGATTGGGTGGTCGACATCGTCAGCGAATCGGCGCAAACCATCGCTAAGTTTGCCGTATTGAATTTGAGCACTAAGACGACGAACAGCACTTGAAATTGCGGCAGGGGCATGATTTGAAGTTGCAACAATCGCTTGCTCTAAACCATGAGCGCCTGCAAGCGTGTCGCGAAGTTGTTCTGTCCAGGTTGCGATTGCATCGGCTAACCCGCGTTCGTCGCGACGGAGTCTTTGCTTCGACTTAAGCGCAGGTACTGCGACGAACACCAGACTTAGAACAACTGCAACGAGTAGCCAACGAGTAATAAAAAAGATCAACACTCCAACGGCTGGTGCGATGAGCATATTTATTGACCGACTGAAGTTGACCTGAAGATCTGAGTTTTTATTTCGAAATTTGACTTGATTTCCACGGATGGCAAGAAAAATAATAAATGCTCCAAGGCCAGTTACGACGCCACAAAGCAAGATGACTAGAAAAGTAATCATTGACCAGACCGGTCGTGGTTGTAATTGCTGTCGTAATTCCCATCATCGCTGCCGTCATAGTTGAAACTTGAAAGTAATTCGCGAGTTGACTCGCGCAGAGGAAATGCTTGAACCAGTTCGCCACGAGAATTTGACGTAAAAATTTCATTTGAAATAATGTTGGCGCCCTCACTGTCGACGACTTCACGCACCGACGCAACACGACGCTCGCTGCCAGAGCTGCTGATGTAAATAACGAAATGTAATGCGCTAGCAAGTAACAGATTTACCGTGTCGATCGGCAAACCTGTTGAAGCCATTGATACATATGCAGCAAGCTTCGGAAATACTGATCGAGTTGAGTCTGCGTGCATCGTGCACATGGAGCCGTTGTTTCCTTGACTCATTGCCATCAGCATCGGGAAGGCTTCTGCCCCGCGAACCTCACCGACGATGACCCGGTCAGGATCCATCCGTAATGCCATTCGCGTCAGATCAGCAAGAGTTACTTCGCCTTGACCTTCAACATTTGCTGGGCGTGATTGCAACGAATCATGGTCAGGATGAAGATGCTCAAAATGATCCAGACCTAGTTCGTAGGCATCTTCAATTGTTACAAGACGCTCAGTAATTGGCACTTCATTGATAAGTGCGCGCAACAAAGTCGTTTTTCCAGAACCAGTGCCTCCTGCAATCACGATGTTGCGACGGGCTTGCACTGCAGCAGTAAGAAAATTCTGTAAGTCAACAGTAAGCATTCCGCGAATGCGTAACTCATTGAGACTTGATATTTCAAAACGATGTCGCCGGATTACAAGGCTCGGGCGAAGCGAGACCTCCATTGTCGCAAATAAGCGTGACCCATCAGGCAGTTGCATATTTAGTTCGGGAGTACCAGCATCAAATCGTCGTTCTTGACGCGAAAGTCGGGTGGCGGCGCGACGAATAAGTTCTATTAATTCGTCATCATTCTCAACAATTGGCTCACGCATTTCTCGGACACCGTTACGCAGTTTCACCCAAACGGGGGCATTACCACGAACATGGAT
>CAMATY010000012.1 GCA_945861325.1 Ferrithrix thermotolerans DSM 19514 | reverse complement strand
TCGGCGATTTCACCCAGTTGCATTACATTCCATCCGTAACTCGAGAATCGTTTCGCAACATCATCCGAGCTCGAGAGTGAAGTTGATCCATCAATCGTGATTGCATTGTCATCAAAAATACAAATCAAGCGGTCGAGTTTTAAATGTCCTGCCAAAGAAGCGGCTTCGTGACTGACTCCCTCCATTAGACAGCCATCACCAGCGACAACAAAAATATGATGGTCACTAGCAACTGCGCCAAACCGCGCACGAAGATTGCGCTCGGCGATTGCCATACCAACTGCGTTAGCAAAACCTTGTCCAAGTGGACCAGTTGTAACTTCAACGCCAGCAG
Organism: Ferrithrix thermotolerans DSM 19514; assembly: GCA_945861325.1. Lineage (GTDB taxonomy): Bacteria > Actinomycetota > Acidimicrobiia > Acidimicrobiales > Ilumatobacteraceae > BACL27. The sequence goes on along the minus strand of CAMATY010000012.1, from coordinate 30,080 downwards.
TATGACCAGCTTCAGGATGGCCTGGCGTCGCCGATTCAAACTGTCTGAAACTTTTTAGATCACTAATTTCTAGACCGTAACCATTTAGAAACAACAGTGCATATTGCAAAATTGAAGCGTGACCGTTACTAAGAATAAATCGGTCTCGATTTCTCCAATTTGGATTCTTCGGACTATGGCGCATAATCCGACTAAATAAAACATGTCCGAGTGGCGCAAGAGCCATTGCTGTGCCTTGGTGTCCACTCTTGGCGGCCAGTGGGGCGTCCATCGCCAAACCACGAATAATTGAGACAGCAGCACTGTCCTGTTGATCCGTTAGACGAAAACTCATTGCAACAAATGTAGTTGCATTATTCAGAATTCTCTGAGCTCGTAGCAGTACTAGCAGAAGAATCAGCCGCCACAGGTTCGAGCAATGTCAATGGAACGAGATGCCATGGACCAGTTCCAATCCGGCAATGAGCAAATATTTGCGTATAACTATTTAAAAGCAATTCGCCGCGCACCAAACGATAAGTGAATTTTCCGGGCTCAACTGTAAACGGACTTACATTTCTTGCCAGTTGCTGATCATCTGGCCCAGAACCTTCACGAAAAATCACTTCAAGTAGTGAGTTGCCTGGCTCATTTGGAGCGCAATAAATTAAGACGACTAAATGTGGATCAATCGTTGTCGGCACTGGCGTCGGCGCAACAATCGAAAAAAATGCTCCCGTCAAATCTATTCTGGTACTTGGACCTGGTGCTTGACGAAGAGCAAAGTTCTCGACGAATAATGCAGAAATTATTTGCATTGAAACTAGTAAATCGCTAGGCGCCGATGCGATGAGCCGAAGGTTTTAACCGAACTGTGGCCAGTCGAACTTTCGCCAACCTAACGACGCTGAGTCCTCTTATCAACCACCAACCGGGATCTAATTCATACCAGCGGTGTGAAAGTCTGGCCGAAGTTGGTGCGGCGTGATGATTATTGTGCAAACCTTCACCGGCAGTCAAGAGTGCCAGCCACTGCAAGTTTCCAGCCCCATTGGCGTACGGTTTTCGACCGAAGTGATGAGCGATTGCGTTTACTGCGGCACTTCCTGCAAGATATGCGTTCAAGTGCACGAACGCAGCAAGCAACCCGATCAGTGGACCGAAGACAAAAACCAACAACGCAATTCCAAGGCCGAGACCCAGCAGAGCACGATCAAATAGAAAACGATCTAGGAAAGTTTGTGATAAATCTTTCGCGTATCGGTCGACAGTTTGTGGATCATTTGCAGATTTGCGATACAGCGCCACATTGCGCATCTGAACATTTTTCCACCCAAGCAGAACAGGTGAGTGCGGGTCACCTTCTTGGTCTGTAAACGCGTGATGTTTACGATGGACAGCCACCCACTGACGCGGGCGAATACCTGTAGACAACCAAATCGTGACTCGCGCGATAAAAATCGCAAACGGATGCAGTGTTAAAGCCTTATGAGCAAGTGCCCGATGCATATAAACCGTGGTTCCGAGATTCGCAAGTGTTGTAACTGTGAAGCCAACAACTACAGCGATAAGCAGTATTTTGGCAACATCAAGCATGCGCCCCACACTACTCTGACGATGTGAATATTTCGGGTCAAGCAACACTTTCTGAGACTCGATCAAAAGCGATTCTCAGTCAGTTCGGCATTGTGTTTGCTCAGGAGATCGAGATCAACTGTGACAATCAACCGTTGACTCGATGTGTTGAAGCGGCTGATCAGATTGGTTACCCAGTTGTAGTCAAATTGTGTGGCGATTTAATCGCCCATAAAACTGAGCGTGGACTTGTCCGTCTCGGAATAACAAACAGCGCTGATTTACACCAAGCTGCCGAAGATTTGTTGGCAAAGGCGACACCGCAAGACGGTGAAGTTTCGCTCGTTGTTGCACGCATGGAGACTGGTAAACGCGAATTCATCGCAGGCATTCATCGCGACCCTCAGTTCGGTCTCTTTGTGATGCTCGGTCTCGGTGGAATCTACGCCGAGATAATTAGCGATGTCGCATTCGCACCTGTGCCGTTGCAATATGCAGACGCGATTGACTTGCAATCTCGGTTACAACAGCAAGCAATCTTCAAAAAGTTTCGCGGCGAAGCTGCAGTTTCACGCGAACAACTTGCAAATCTATTAGTTGCTCTGTCAAATACCGCAGAGAGTGAACCTGCGATTTCATCGATTGACATCAACCCGATTCTTATTCGCAATAATGGCTCGATTGTTGCTGTCGATGCACTAATAGTGATGAACACCCAAGAATCGCCAGTTCAAAGTCTCGAGCCAGCGTCGAAACCCAATGAATCACCGACTAGTCCTGCTAGTCCTGAATCATTTGATGCGCTATTTAATCCGCGCGGCGTTGTGGTTGTCGGAGCGTCAACTCACCCTGGCAAATTTGGTTTTGTATCTCTGCATAATTTATTATCCTGCGGATACAACGGTGATGTTTTCGCGACTCACTTGGAACGCGCAGAAGTTCTCGGAGTTAAGTCTGTAGCAACGATCGACGAACTACCTGATGACAAGGTTGATTTGGCCTTCGTGTGTACACCAGCATCAACCAACATTGCGATCCTTGAGGCATGCGCAAGAAAAAATATTCGTGCGGTGTACATCACTTCGGCCGGTTATGGCGAAGCAGGTGATTCGGGACTCAAAGCTCAACAACTACTTAAGCAAACTGCTCGTGACCTAAATATTTTATTAATCGGACCAAACGGCCAAGGTCTAGTCAGCACACCTGCAAACCTCTGCGCTCAAATTGTCGGACCCTATCCGCCGCGCGGTTCAATTTCGGTTGCGAGCCAAAGCGGTAATTTTGTTTCGAGTTTTATGAACTATTCGCGCTTCACAGGTGTCGGTATCGCTCGCGCAATCTCAGCAGGCAATGCTGCGTGTACTGGTATTCCTGAAATTCTAGATTTTTTTAGCAGCGACGAACAGACTTCAGTGGCGCTCGTATATTTAGAAGGTATTCAAGACGGGCTCACTATCGCATCAAGTTTTAAAGCCATTGCGATACACAAGCCATTGGTAGTTGTCAAAGGGGGATCAACGAGTAGCGGTGCACTGGCGGCAGCGAGTCACACTGGTGCTTTGGCTAGCGACGACCGAGTTTTTGAAGGCGTGTGTCGAAGCAACGGAGTCACACGAGTTTCAAATGCCGAAGAGGCGTTTGATATTGCCGCAACCTTTGCAACTCAGCCTTTACCCAAGGGACCAAATGTTGTAGTACTCACCACAGTCGGTGGTTGGGGAGTTGTGACCTCAGATGTCATCTCGAAACAACAAAAGCTCAACTTGATTCAGTTACCCGACGATTTGATCACCAGCATCTCGGCATTGTTGCCAGACAGATGGAGCCACAACAATCCAGTTGATTGTGCAGGTGGTGAAACTCGGGACACGATTCCTGAAGTCATGCGACTGATAGCCGAGCATCGCGAAGTTGACGCAATTATTTTTTTAGGTCTCGGCATACAATCAAATCAAGCGCGGTTAATGCAACAAGGATCTTTTTATCCCGATTTCGGATTAGAAAGAATTGTCGGCTATCACCAACGCCAAGACGAAAGATTCGCCCAGGCTGCCGTTGATCTTTCAATAGCAACTGATAAACCAATACTCGTCGCAACAGAACTTGGGGTTGCGGATGTTGAGAATCCTGGCGTTAAACAGGTTCGTCTATCAGGCAGACTTTGCTACGCCAATGGTCAACGGGCAGCCAAGGCACTGGGACTTGCTTACCAATATGCGAACTGGCGAGGAATTGCAAGATGAGAAAATCGAAATTAGTCCGACGATTCAACATTTTTGCTAGTCGTACTCAGACCAACCGAATGGTTGGAATTCTTTTATCAATCACATTGGCTGGAACTGCTCCGATGCTTTTGATGGTTCAATACGCAACACAGGCTGGTAATAAAATAAATGCGCTGAAAGATTTCGCTGATTTAGATACACCACCAATAACACCGATCTTGTCAGCGCGTCGAGTGCCACAAACCTTGATTGACCTGACACTCAAAGTACGTGTCGCCGGAAAACTGAAACCGCTGGCAGCAACCCTTCCTCCTGAATCATGTTTAGAGGTCAAGACAGACGGCGAATTAGTTTTTCAATTTCAGCCCTCGATGTCACTCATCCCCGGAAGCAATATGAAACTACTAACCGCCGCAACTGCGCTTGAAGTCCTCGGCAGTGACAAAACTTTTTCAACGAAACTTTTTGGTGATGCTGCCAACTCAAAAGTTAATGGTGATCTTTGGCTAGTTGGTTCCGGAGATCCATTGTTGTCAACGCGCGAATATCCGATCACTGAAAAATACCCGACCATGCATCCGACTTATATCGAGGGTCTTGTTGATGCACTAGTTGCAGCTGGAGTCAAATCAATTGATGGTGCTGTGATCGGTGACGAATCATTATTTGATCGCGAACGATATTCACCAACATGGGGAGATGGAATTAGAGGCACAGAGTCGGGCCCACTGGGTGCACTAATGGTTAACGATGCCAATGCTTTCGAATCGCCTGTCAAGTTGGTTAATCCTGCCTTATCGGCAGCCACTGAATTTACTCGACTTCTCAAAACTGCTGGTATCGCAGTACGCGATGCACCTGATATCGGTTCTCCAAAACCAGAAACGCCACTAATTGCGTCAATTGAATCCGCACCGTTGCGTGATGTTGTAACCGAGATGCTAACTAATAGCGATAACAACACTGCCGAACTACTTCTCAAAGAAATCGGACGGGTGAGCCGCGGTGCTGCAACCAGAATTGACGGTCTGCAAGAGATCGCAGAAAAAATTGTCGAGTGGGGTTTACCCACCGAAGGAATCGCGCTTGCTGACGGTTCTGGTTTGGATAGAGCCACTAAATTGACGTGCGGTTTGATCACCAGTTTGTTGCAACGCGCAGGGCAGCAAAGCGAATTGGTAAATGGGATGGCAATTGCAGGTTCAACTGGAACATTGCGCGAGTCATTTGTCTTTAGCTCAGCCGCAAATATTTTGCGCGGAAAAACTGGAACATTAACCGGCGTAAAATCACTTTCCGGTGTTTACCCATTTACAAAGGAGCACGCGAGTGTGTTTTCGCTTCTCCTTAACGGCGTTGGTGTAGCGACTACGGAGATTTATCTTCCGATTTGGAACTCGCTAGTAGACGCATTGTCATCTGGGGCAGACACCATTGAAATCACTCGAGTCGTTCCACTAAATAGATAGATATTGCAGTTCTTTTACGAACAAAGAGCGCTCGATACCACTAATAGAATAAAAGGGTGGCCGAAAACTTCGACGCTGAAAAAGTAAAGTTCTCAGAACTCTACGAACTAGTCGTCACTTATGCCAAGCAACAGACAATTGATCCGATTCGTGGGGCTGGTCGTTGGCTCGGTTTCGGCATCGTCGGGGCAATCTTGATGAGTATCGGACTTGTCATTGGCGTACTAGGAGTACTGCGACTAATCCAAACCACTCCACTTGGCACAAGCAATACGTGGTCGTGGACAAGTTATCTAATCACAATTTTTGTTTGCATAGTTATCGGCAAATTTACGCTGTCGCGAATTAAACGCGGCACCCTTGAGAAATAACTAATGCTGACCCAACACAAAGTCACTCGAGAAGAGCTAGAGACCAAACTGAATTCATTTCAGGACGATATCCAAGGTCTAATCGCAGATAGATCTGAGCAAATTCGAATGATCAAAATCACCAGCGCGATAGTTGCTTTGTTGGGAGCGTTTCTTGTTGGGCGCCGAAGTGGGAAAAAGAACCGAAGTGTGATTGAGATTTTCAGTAAGGGGAACTAAAAATGTTTCGTCGACTCATCAACCGCTACGCGTCCTTGAGTTTTTGGTACTTCGTGTTTCGAGTAATCCGCCGAGTGCTCAAACAAAAACAAGTTGAACCAGTTCGAAGAAAATTACGAAATGGTGAACAGATCACAGTTCAGACTAGATCAAGTCGTTGAGCAATCTATTCATATATTTTTTAGATTTTCGGGATGACTGATGTTTGCGTTCGGCGAAAAAGTGCTATTAATAGATGCCAAGAAACGACGCTACCTATTTACGCTCAAAGCGAACGGAGAATTTCATACACACGCAGGATTCATCGCCCATGAGTTGATAATTAATTCAACCGAAGGTAGCTCGGTGCAATCAACGAAAGGTGCTTATTACATCTTGCTTCGTCCGACACTCGAAGACTTTGTGATTCAAATGCCACGCGGAGCACAGGTTATTTATCCAAAAGACCTCGCACCAATTTGCATGATGGCTGATATCTCGCCCGGAGTCAAAGTTTTTGAGTCAGGTCTCGGCTCGGGTGCACTTTCAATGACGATGCTTCGCTATGGAGCAATAATCACGGGATACGAGATTCGTGAAGATTTTGCGAACCGGGCGCAGACAAATGTGCGAGAATTTCTTGGCGAAGCAGTTCTCTCGCGGTACAGCGTTTCAATTCGTGATGCCTATCTCGGAATCGAAGAAACTGGATTTGATCGGATGGTTTTAGATCTACCTGAACCATGGCATGTCATCACACACGCCAAGACTGCATTACGAAAAGGCGCACTCGTTGTCTCATATTCGCCAAGCATTACTCAAGCGGTACAAACTCGCGAAGCGATGGGGCAGGGTTGGCTTGACTTGAGAACCCTCGAAGTTCTGCATCGCACTTGGCACATCGAAGGCGCATCAGTCAGACCAGACCACAGAATGGTTGCTCACACCGGATTTCTAACGAGCGCCAGATTTATCGGCGCTTAAATTATTTAAGGCTCGATGAAGATGCACTCACCAGGGCACTCTTCGGCCGATTCAACGACAGCGTCAAGCATTGAATCAGCAAAATTTGCAACACCAGCGGCACCTTGTTCATTGCCTTTAGCCGTTGCGAAAACTTTTGCGCCTTCACGAACATAAGCCAAACCGTCATCTAGAAGCGTGAACACATCAGGGGCGATTTCTTCACAGAGACCATCACCAGTGCAAAGATCCTGATCAATCCAAACCTTCATTTATATCTCCCTTATAAACCACGACGTTACGACGAGATTATGTTACACGGCAAAGTGGCGTATTTAATGTTTTTGGACTTTCAGAATTAGTGGATTGACCTATACGGTAGGAATAACCACACGAGGAGAGGCATATTTCACGATGGCACGAACAGGCGAAAATAGTCCTGATTCAACAGGCGAGCACGCACGACATCTCGAAGATAAGTTGCTCGAAACAAAGGGTCAGTTAGCACACGCTGTTGCTCAAAATGAAAAATTGTCGTACACCCTGCGTGAATCGCGAGAACACATTTCGTCTCTCCGCGATGAAGTTGAAAAACTTACACAACCACCATCTGGTTACGGAACAATTGTAGGTAAAAATGAAGACTTGACCGTCGATATTTTGACGAACGGGCGCAAGATGCGAGTCACCGTACATCCTGAAATTGATTTCGAAAAAATTGAACGAGGATCAGAAGTTGTACTCAATGAAAGCTACAACGTGATAAAGATTCGCTCATCCGAGCCAATCGGTGAAGTCGTACATCTTAAAGAAGTCCTCGAAGATGGTGTGCGCGCTGTAGTCACTGGTCGCGGCGACGATGAGCGCGTGTGCGAACTTGCCGATGCTTTGCGCGGTGTCCATTTAAGAAGTGGGGACTTGCTGCGAATGGATCCAAAATCCAATTTGCTTCTCGAGAAGTTGACTCAGGCCGAAATTGAACATTTACTGCTTGAGGAAGTTCCAAATATTTCGTATTCAGATATTGGCGGCTTAGATTCACAAATTGAACAAATCGCAGATGCTGTTGAACTTCCATTTTTATATAGTGAACTTTTTGCCGAACATCAATTACCTGCGCCAAAAGGAATCCTTCTTTATGGCCCTCCCGGCTGCGGCAAAACTCTTATCGCCAAAGCAGTCGCGAATAGCCTCGCACACAAAGTTTCAGTTGCCAATGGTGGAGACAAAGCGCGAAGTTACTTCATCAATATCAAAGGCCCAGAGTTGCTGAATAAATATGTAGGCGAAACAGAACGGCAGATTCGTTTGGTTTTTCAACGAGCCCGCGAAAAAAGTGAGGAGGGCTGGCCAGTAATTGTGTTCTTCGATGAAATGGATTCAATGTTTCGAACTCGTGGAACAGGAATCTCTTCTGACATGGAGTCGACGATTGTGCCACAGCTACTCGCTGAGATTGACGGTGTTGAGGGTCTGAGAAACGTGATCGTAATTGGGGCAACTAATCGCGAAGATTTGATTGACCCAGCAATATTGAGACCAGGTCGACTTGATGTAAAGATCCGCATTGATCGACCGAATGCTGATGCAGCGAGACAGATATTCCGACGATATTTAACTGCCGATATTCCGATTTCTGCAACTGAAATCGAAAATCACGGAGGCGATATTAATCAAGCAGTCGCTGCAATGATTGACAGCACCGTCCTTGAGATGTATCGACAAGATGACGACAACCGCTTCCTTGAAGTCACCTACCAAAATGGTGATCGAGATGTGATGTTCTTTAAAGATTTCGCATCGGGTGCGATGATCGAAAATATCGTGCGCAGGGCAAAGAAGTTGGCAATTAAGCGAGTGATCGCGGGTGGTGAACGAGGCGTTCAACAGCAAGATTTGATTGTGTCAATTCGTCAAGAATTTAAAGAGCACGAAGATCTGCCGAACACAACAAATCCAGATGATTGGGCGAAAATATCCGGCAAAAAAGGCGAGCGTATTGTGTTTATTCGCACACTTGTAAATAGCGAGAGCGCGTCGACAACAGGTGGTCGCGCGATTGAAAAAACCGCGACAGGTCAATACCTCTGAGGACAAATTGAGTATCCCCAAGATCTGCGGTATCGAAACCGAATACGGAATTATCGCCAAGGGCATGGACTCAAGCGCCGTAACGGCATCTTCTTTACTTATAAATTCCTATGTCGGCAGGTTCGATAAATCAATCGGCTGGGATTTCGTGGATGAACAGCCAGGCAGTGACGCCCGCGGTTTTTCATTAGATGATTCATTTCCTGCCGAGATCGAAATGCACTTGGTCAACACTGTGCTCACAAACGGCGCGCGGTATTACGTCGATCATGCTCACCCTGAGGTGTCAACTCCTGAATGCCGATACGTCGATGAGGCATTGATTTACGACCGAGCGGGTGAAGAAATAATTAAACAGAGCATGGTCGCAGCCAAAGGATTTTTACCTGAGGGCGCAGAATTGATTGCCTATAAAAATAATTCAGACGGCAAAGGAAACAGCTACGGCTGTCACGAGAACTATTTACTTGCTAGAGATTTATCTTTCTCAAAAATGGCTGCGTTGATAACAACTCACTTTGTGACGCGACAAATCTTTTGTGGCGCTGGCAAAGTTGGTACAGAATTCGAAGGCATGGCGCATCACTCGGTTGCATATCAGTTAAGTCAGCGTGCGGATTTCTTTGAAGAAGAAGTAGGGCTGGAAACCACGCTCAAACGCCCGATCGTCAACACTCGCGACGAACCACACTGTGACCCTCTCAAATATCGAAGGCTTCATGTCATCGTCGGTGATGCAAATATGAGTGAAGTTGCAACTTTCCTCAAGTTAGGGACTACTGCGATCTTGTTAGCGATGATCGAAGATAATCAACTTTCTGAGAGCCTGCTCCTCACAAACCCAGTGCCCGCGATTCGAGCAATCAGTCATGACCCGACTTTGCGTCAGAAAATTCATTTGCAAGACGGTAGACAACTGACGGCTCTTGAGATTCAGTACGAACTTTGCGAAAGAGCCGAGGTTTATGCCAAAAAATATGGACTCGAAGCAGTAGGGCAACAAACGGGTGAACAAGTTTTGCGACGTTGGCGCAATGTACTTGATGGCTTGGAGCAAGATCCAATTAGTGTCGCACATATCGTCGACTGGGTGGCGAAAAAAAGAATCATCGACGGGTTGACTAAGCGACACAACTTAAGTGATCGCGACATCAAACTAAAGGCAATTGATTTGCAGTACCACGATATGCGCCCGGAAAAATGTTTGGCATTGCGTGTCGGCTTAGAAACGCTTGTCTCACAAACAAGTGCGCTCAAGGCCGCTGTTAGCCCACCAGAAACAACGCGGGCTTATTTCAGAGGAATGTGCCTTGCCAAGTGGCCACAAGATGTCGTTGCAGCGAATTGGGACAGTGTCGTATTCGACATCGGTAGCGGTCCATTGCGGAGAATTCCAATGATGGAGCCACTGCGCGGAACAAAGGCAATGACGCAAGATCTGTTTGATAGATGTACAACTTCCGCAGAATTGGTTGCGGCCTTGGGTGATGACGTTTCCACATCTAGTTTTGCGCCAACGAATTAACTGTTAAATCAAAGCAGTTTACAAATAGTTATTTATTCGCTATGGTGCCTTCATGCCTGAGAGAACTCGCAAACCAAAAACACCAACTACCCGAGCCAAAACTGAGACCAAAGATGAAGCAAGTCCTGCTGTAAGTGGTGAAAAACTTATCGCTGAACTAGACGATCTGCTGGATGAAATTGACGATGTTCTCGAATCCAATGCAGAAGACTTCGTAAAGAGTTATGTGCAGAAGGGCGGCGAGTAGCCGTATCCTGAAAATCTATGTCAATGCCAATGTTTTCGGCAGGTTCTGACCCTGGCGCTAATTTCGGCGAGCTTCTTCGTCGCGTGGGATTGTCTCCATTTGAATCTGTTTCTCTAGACAATGAATTAGTTATTCCGCACGCGACTACTTGCGTTGCAATGAAATGTAACGGTGGCGTCGTAATGGCGGGTGACCGTCGAGCAACTTCGGGCAACTTAATTAGCCATCGCAGTATGGAAAAGGTTGTTCAAGCTGACGAATTCAGTGGAGTCGCGATAGCAGGTGCTGCGGGCCCTGCGATGGAAATGATTAAGTTGTTTCAACTTCAACTTGAACACTACGAAAAAGTTGAAGGACAAACTCTTTCGTTAGAAGGTAAAGCCAATCAACTATCAACTTTTGTGCGCAGCAATTTACCTGCTGCGATGCAAGGTCTCGTAGTCGTTCCGATATTCGCTGGCTTTGATTTTTTTTCAAAGACCGGCCGACTTTGGGATTATGACGTAACGGGTGGTCGTTACGAAGAGAAGGATTTTGTTTCAACAGGCTCTGGAATGTTGCATGCGGCAACTGTGATGCGAGTTTCCTGGCGTCGTGAATTGAGCGTCGATGCGGCAATAAAACTTTGTGCTCGCGCATTATGGGAAGCTTCAGACGCTGACTCGGCAACCGGCGGACCTGATGCGTTGAGAGGTATTTATCCGGTGATTGCATCAATCACAGCAAACGGCTGGCGCGCAGTCAGTGATCAACAGTTGGCAAAAATTTATCAAGAAATCGCCACTGAAGTCGGTGCACGATGAACATGCCGTACTACGTTCCGCCGGAACAATTCATGAAGGATCGGGCTGACTATGCCCGAAAAGGTATCGCCCGCGGACGAGCACTAGTTGCGTTGCAATATCTTGACGGCATTGCCCTTGTTTCAGAAAATCCGTCCGCAACTTTGCATAAGATCAGCGAAATTTATGATCGAATTGCTTTTGCGGGTGTTGGCAAATACAACGAGTTTGATCAGCTTCGAGTTGCTGGGGTTCGTGCCGCTGACATCAAGGGTTACCAGTTTTCGCGCCAAGATGTTGACGCACGAAGTCTGGTTAACCAATATGCGCAAATCCTCAGTCAGGTTTTTAGTGAAGCCCCAAAGCCAATGGAAGTTGAATTGATAGTTGCTGAGACCGGACTTGAAAAACAGCAGGATCGATTATTCCATGTGATGTACGACGGTACGGTTCTAGATGAACACAACTTCAGTGTTCTTGGTGGCGATGCGGACGCCGTCACAGAAAGACTCAAATCGGCTTTCGTTGTAGATGCCACCTTGAAGGTTGCTATAAATAGTGCCGTCAAAGCGCTATCTGGTCCAGATAACAAGCTTGAGTATTCTGATTTAGAGGTTGCTGTATTAGAACGAAATGGCAAACGGCGATGCTTTAGGCGAATTGATGGCGATGAGCTGATTGCGATGTTTTTTTAAGCAGTAGTGAAAATCTTTCGCTACTTACTAATTATCGTCCAGATATTCACTAGGTTTTTACCATGGATCGTCGAATCTACGGACTCGAAAATGAATACGGCGTCACTTGCACTCTGCGCGGACAACGCAGGCTAAGCCCTGACGAAGTTGCGAGATACCTTTTTCGCAAAGTAGTTAGTTGGGGACGAAGCTCAAATGTATTTCTAGAGAATGGTGCCCGACTTTATCTTGATGTTGGTTCACATCCAGAATATGCAACGCCAGAGTGCGACTCAATTTACGACTGTGTTGTGCATGATAAAGCTGGCGAGAGAATTTTAGAACAACTGCTCGAAGGTGCAGAGCAACGCTTGCGCGAAGAAGGCATCAGAGGGACTATCTATCTTTTTAAAAACAACACTGATTCTGCTGGCAATAGCTACGGATGCCATGAAAACTATTTGACGTCGCGCACGGACGATGTTGAGCGATATCCAGAAGTACTGATTCCATTTTTGGTAACTCGTCAAATTTTTACTGGAGCGGGGAAGATTTTGCAAACGGCACGGGGACCGATCTATTCAATTGCCCAACGAGCAGAACATATTTGGGAGAGTCAAAGTTCGGCCACAACTCGCAGTCGACCGATAATTAACACTCGCGACGAGCCACACGCCGATGCCGAGAAATACCGCAGACTTCATGTAATCGTTGGAGATTCGAATATGAGTGAATATACGAATTTTCTAAAAATTGGTTCTACCTCTTGCGTTCTGCGGATGATGGAAGAGTGCCCTAGTGATCTGCGTGACTACACGCTCGAAAATCCGACAAGGGCGATTCGTGAAATCAGCCAAGACATTACTTGCAAACGAAAGATCCGATTGGCGTCCGGGCGCGAATTATCGGCGCTGGATATTCAACGAGAGTTGCTCGATAAGGCTTTGAGATTTGCCGACACCAATCGATTTCTTCCGCTTGAAATGAAGGCCCTTGAAATGTGGGAGCACTGTATTACGACGATTGAAAATGATCCACTTAAGTTGAATCGTGAGGTTGATTGGGTAATTAAATACCATTTGATAGACGCCTACAGGACGAAACACAAATTGGCACTTGATGATGCTCGCTCGCAACTTGTTGATTTGCAATATCACGACATCTGTCGCAATCGTGGTTTGTTTTATAAATTGCAAAACAACGGTCTAGTTGATCGTGTTTGTGACGACAATGATATTACAAAGGCACAAGACTTGCCGCCGGCGACAACTCGGGCAAAACTTCGAGGAGACTTTATTAAGCGGGCTAAGGAGAAGAAGCGTGACTACACCGTTGATTGGGTACATCTAAAACTGAATGACCAGACACAACGCACGGTGCTGTGCAAAGACCCGTTTAAGAGCAAAGATGACCGCGTAGAGAAATTAATCGCGTCATTATGAAATTGCACGAGTCAAAATAAATAAGAAATTTCATCACTACGATATTGGTGTGAATCTTGAGGACGATGTTGATAATTCGTCAAACTTTGAAGTACGAAACACTAAATCGCTGAAACCAATACTTAGCGCTGTCAAGGCTTCTCTTGAGTGGTTTAGCGTGATCGGTATTGCCGTAACTGTTGCAATTTTTATCAGAGTATTTTTATTACAACAGTTTTATATTTCTGGCCCAAGCATGGAAACCACGATGTTCACCGACAATCGAGTACTTGTTAATAAACTTGCATACAGAATCGGTGAGATTGATCGTGGTGATGTCGTTGTGTTTGATCGAGCAATTACCAACGGAAGCGACATTCAACACGATGATCTAATTAAGCGAGTGATCGCTCTAGGTGGCGAGACAATCGCGATTACGAAGTGTGTGGTGTACATCAACGGCGTAGAACTAGCTGAGCCTTATCTACCGCGCCGTGACACAGAAATGATTGATCCACAGGACCGTTGCAGCACCGTTGATTTGCCTGAACTGAAAATTGAAGATGATGAAATCTTTTTGATGGGTGACAACCGACCGCAATCTTTCGATAGTCGAATGTTTGGTCCGATCAAGAAGAACTTGATTATCGGTCAAGCTTTTGTATTGTTGTGGCCTCCAAGTGATTGGGCCACTCTCTAAAAGTTAGTTAGTCCTCAAATTCAAGTTTGTAGGCGTCAATCATTCGATCGGGCCAATCACTAAACACAGCGTCTACTCCCATTCGATACGCATCGCGCAACAATTCAAGATGTTGAATATCCCAACTGAAAGCGGCCAAATTAAACCTGTGCGCAAGAGCAACTAGTCCACCGTTCCAATCAGTGTGGTGCATATTTAATGCGAAGATTCCATTTGCGACGAGATTTGCGCACCTGCGTTCGACACCTTCAGAGATTTTTGCCAAACGAGTTGAATTAACCAGTTGTAATTGGGGGTATTTCTTTCGCCAACTACACAAAAGATCAAAATCGGGATGACACAACCACACACGTTTAGCGAAATCATCGCCGTGCGCGCAAACCAATTTGCTTACGACTTCAATCGCAAGGGGGTCGCAAATATCAATTGAATAGTTTTGCGTGTCTCCAAATTTTCGAAAAACTTCTTCAAGTGTGGGTATAGATTCAAGTAGTTCTGACTTCAGACAGTTATCAATGCGTGTGCTTCGAAAACGTTTTTTAATTAGGCCATCATGGTCACATACAACTTGCAGGTCTTTTGTAATCCAAACATCAGTTTCTAGACCAGTTGCGCCCAGTCGTGTCGCGAGCAAAAAAGATTCAAGAGTATTTTCTGGACTGTGGGCTTTTGCACCACGATGGGCAAACAAAATAGGACGCTCAAATTTGGAAGGGAGTCGCTGTTGCACACTCAAATGATATGCGAAGGTATCTCCTAGACTTTGAGTATGTTTAATATGACCGGCAGCGAAGTAATGTTCTTGCTGATCATTGGTCTTGTCGTTCTAGGCCCTGAAAAATTGCCTGATGCAATTCGACGGATGGGCAAACTTTATGCCGAATTAAAGCGGATGTCATCTGGTGTTCAAACTGACTTTCGTAAAGTGATGGATGAGCCGATTAAAGAGATGATGAGTACAACCAATTCAATGAAGGCTCTGTTCACAGACACTGCAGGCGAATTTCGTTCGGCCGCTAAAGAGATTGTTGAACCTACTTTTATTCCTTACAACGATGCAAGTGATAGTGCCGAGACACAAGATTCAGCGCAATCAGATCAAGACGACACAGATATTGCCGAAGGTATCGCCAATGCGGCAAGAATCGCACAACAACGCAAAGAAGACACGAGCAAACATAGCAAAGTGAATCGTTTAGAGTACAACGCCGATGAGCAGGACGTGATCGACAACGAGCAACAGGCGCAAACACCGACGACAAAGAAACTGCCAGCCAAAAAAGCAACAAAGAAGTCAGTTGCCAAAAAAGCTGGTGCAAAAAAGTCAGTAACGAAAAAGAAACCAGCGAAGAAGTCCGTTACCAAGAAGACAGATGCGAAAAAGAAACCGGCCAATGGCATTTAAATCTGAAGCCAAGAATGCCGACGGGCAGAATTCAATGTCGCTTATTGAACACCTTGCCGAACTGCGAATGCGCCTTATCCGCTCGATTTTGGCAGTAGCTCTTGGCGCCGCTGGAGTGCTTGCATTTTATGACCCGGTTTTAAAATTCTTAACAAAACCGTACCGCGACCTTTGCGCAAGTCGTCCAGATTTCAAATGTGACGGCTCATTATTCGCGCTTGGACCTCTAGATGGCTTGTCGGCGCGAATGAAAATCGCTGGGTACGGCGGCTTGATTTTGGCATTACCGGTATTGCTGTGGCAACTCTGGAGATTCATCGTGCCTGCGTTGAACAAAAAAGAGAAGCAATACACGATTCCATTTATTGCCTCGGCGGTCATTTTGTTCGGTCTTGGTTGCTCAATTGCATATTGGACTCTTTCAAAGGCGTTGCAGTTTTTGATTTCGTGGTCGGGAACGGAAGTTAACCAAGCATTTCAAATTACAAAGTACATCAGTCTCGTCACTTTGATGATTTTGGCATTCGGGGTGGGTTTTCTCTCTCCACTACTTATTGTCTTTTTGCAACTAGTCGGTGTCTTAACTCCGCGCACGCTAATCAAACAATGGCGTTATGCGATCATAATTATTTTCTTCATGGCCGCAATCATTACGCCCAGTGGAGATCCAATTACGTTGTTGGCACTTGGGTTGCCTCTGACGGTTATGTATTTTGTTGCAATACTTATCGGTTTCCTGGTGATTCGCCGACGAGGAGTTACCTCAAATTAGTAACGGAATCTAATGTCGCGTCCGAGTCGAGAATCAATAATCGCACGATATGACTTTGCCTTAGACAAGTTTCAGATTGATGCAATTGATGCTTTAGACGCAGGCAGTTCGGTTTTAGTAGCAGCCCCAACTGGATCTGGTAAGACGCTGATTGCAGAATATGCCATTGATGCGGCGATTCAGCAAAAGCAGCGCGCATTTTACACAGCGCCAATCAAGGCGTTGTCGAATCAAAAATTCAATGATCTTGTTGCGCATTACGGAAAATCAGAAGTCGGATTGTTAACTGGTGACAACAGCATCAATACCAACGCGCCGATATTGGTGATGACAACAGAAGTGCTGCGCAATATGATCTACGCACGATCTGATGCACTGAATCGCCTTGGAGTGGTCGTACTTGACGAGGTGCATTTTTTGCAAGATGCTTATCGGGGGCCTGTATGGGAAGAAGTAATTATCCATCTTGACCCAACTGTGCAATTGGTTTGCCTATCGGCCACCGTATCTAACGCCACGGAAGTCACGGAATGGTTGAGTACTGTGCGCGGTCGCACCGTGGCAATAGTTGAAGAGAAGCGACCTGTTGAACTGATTAACCACTTCGTCGTTGGGGACGCCTCGACACACCAAGTTTCGATGTTTGAGACAATCGTCAATGGACAAGCAAACCCCGAAGTCACTCGACTAGAGCAACACGCAACACAATCAGCACAACGCGGCAACTACCGATCGCATCAAGAATCACAAAATCGCCAAGAGAGACGCAATAAACCTGCGGCCAAACGCTCGAGGTTGTTCGCGCCATCCAGAGTTGAAATAGCCGAACTGTTAGAACAACAAGATTTGCTACCAGCAATTATCTTTATTTTTAGTCGTAATCAATGTGACGAAGCCGCAGAGTCATGCGTGCGAGCAGGAATACGATTAACCACCCCCGAACAGCGAACTGAAATTTCTGAAATTATCGATCAGCGTGTTACTAATTTTAGTGACGACGATCTTGCGGCTTTGAGTTTCTCAAAATTCGCCAATCAACTTGAGTCGGGCATCGGTGCCCACCATGCAGGGCTAATCCCGGCATTTAAGGAAATCGTTGAAGAGTGTTTCATCCGAGGATTAGTACGTTTAGTTTTTGCGACCGAGACATTGGCAGTCGGATTAAATATGCCAGCAAGAGCAGTCGTAATTGACAAACTTACGAAATTTACTGGTGAGCACCACCAACCGCTCAAAGCATCTGAATACACACAACTCACTGGACGCGCAGGCAGACGAGGTATCGACACCGTTGGACACGCATTGGTGCTTTACAACCAGTTTGTATCGTTTGAACAAGTTGCCGCACTGGCATTGAGTCGATCATTCAGATTGACATCAGCATTTCGTCCCACGTACAACATGGCCGCGAATTTGATACAAACTCATTCGCGCCAGGAGGCACATCACCTTTTGAATCTTTCGTTTGCTCAGTTTCAAAGTGGGCGAGATGTTGTTGAATTGCAGGCTCGAATTACGCGCCGAAGCAAAGAGCGTGACCGGCTTCGCGAACAGGCCACAAGCCCCTTTGGAGATATCAATGAATATCGCAGCGCTTTTGAGATTCGCCCAGATGCACGACAAATTATTGTGGCTATTGATTCGCTCAAACCTGGAGATCTGATTCTTGTGCCGAAGTCAGGTCGTGAAACTAAAGCCGCTGTTATTGCGACTGCCCAACGCGTGAACGGTACGAAGTTGACTTTAGTTGCGAGTACCAAAGCAGTATTGCAATTGCAGGCCGGCGATTTTGATTCTCCACCAATAAAACAAGGTCACATTGTCTTGCCAGAGTCATTCGCGTTCACCAGCCCAAAGTTCATTAAAGAAGTCGCACTGCGTGTGATGCGCACCAAACCAAACAAACTTCATGCGAAGTCATCGACGTCAAAAAACTTCACTGAGTTATCGCACGCAGTTTCACAAGACCCAGACTTGCGTAGGCGCTTGATTGCCGCTAAATCTGCAGACCGAATCGATAATGAACTCGCGACCATGGAAGCGCGAATCGATAAATCCGTACAGTCGGTGAGTGCAAAGTTCGACGAACTTGTTCAGTTAATGCAACGGCGTGGATACGTTTCAGCATGGAATCTGACCGATCAAGGTCGAACTCTTGCAAGAATCTTTCACGAGTTAGACCTAGTAGTAGCCGAAGCGCTGACAGTCGGGTTGTTCGACGACTTGAACGCAGCCGAGTTGGCATCTTTGCTGAGCACTTTTGTGTATGAATTTCGACGTGCAGAAGATCCGCCGCGACCGATTATTCCGACGACACTGGCACCTAAATGGAAAACACTTCAGGCTTTAAGTAACAAGATCGCTCACGACGAAGAATCATCTGGGCTTTCACCTCACCGTTCATTAGACCCGGGCCTGATGGATGTAACTTTCGCTTGGGCCAATGGTGATGAACTTATTGACATCTTGAACGAAGATCTCACTGCCGGAGACTTCGTTCGCACAATGAAACAACTAATTGATTTGCTTCGCCAGATTTCGTTGGTGGCGCAATTGCAAGAAACTCGAGATTCGGCACTTGCGGCTTCGCAGGCGTTACTTCGTGGAGTGGTTGCTGCGTCTCAGGGTTCTGTGTTGCAATGACAATTAGAAGGAACGAGAACTGGGGAGTAACCGTCGCTCGACCTGAAAGTCTTGTCATTTGTGAAACCGATGCAGCAGCGTCGCAACTGGCGACCGAATATTTTTTGCAACAGAAGTCAATTCCGGCGATTGCGATTACACGATCCAACTTGTCTCGAGCCCTCGGCACAAAGGGTTCCGTTGTCAACTCTCAAAATATGCAAGCAACACCATTCGATTTGATTGAAATTACTTTTGCTGATGATTCAAAAACCGAACAAAAAGTTTTGGCGTTGGGCTTTGGGTTGTTGCGAAAATCGTGGTGGCGTGGCGACATTGTTGCGGTGATGAACACGAGTTTCATCGGCGATTGGGATTGTGCGCCAAGATCTCATCCCAACGACGGAAAGTTTGATTTACTTACTGTGAGCAGCGAAATGAAGCCAACTCAAAGATTGATTGCTTCACGTCGATTGAGGCTTGGAACACACTTGCCACATCCACAAATATCGGTCAAACAGATCACAAGTTTTGAGGCAGATTGCTCTGCTAAACCCAACTTATTTGTGGACAATCGCAAATTTGTGTGCGTAAATCAATGCAAATTCAGGTTGTTACCTGACGCTTTAACTCTTTATTGGTAGTGGTTATCATTTGGGTATGACCAAGATTGATATTGCCAAGATGAAGCAGCAAGTTTGCTTAGACATTGATAGCCGTTCAGCAGATCTAATTTCTATCAGTCATGAGATCCACGCGCACCCAGAATTGAATTTTGACGAAAAGTTTGCCCATGAAATCCTCACGCAATATATTGCTGATTCAAAACTTAAAGTTGATAGAGGTGCTTTCGAACTCGAGACCGCATTCGATGTGTCGGTGCGTGGCGGCAAGGGCCCAACCGTTGCCGTGCTTTGTGAATACGACGCGCTACCAGGCATCGGTCACGCCTGCGGGCATAACATCATCGCCGCGGCTGGTCTTGGTGCAGGCGTCGCCTTAAGCGCAGTAGCCGAACTCTGTGGTGGAAATTTGCGTTTGATGGGTACACCTGCAGAAGAAGGTGGCGGTGGCAAAGTTGAAATGGCGCGTAAGGGTGCGTTCAAAAATATCGATGCCGCAATGATGATTCATCCTTCGGACAGAGATCTTGCTCGGATGAATGCAATTGCGATTCAACAACTTTTTGTGCGCTTTGAGGGACTCGCTGCACATGCCGCGGTCTCGCCAGATAAAGGCAAGAACGCACTTGACGCCGCCGTTCTTGGTTATATGAATGTTGCTGCGATGCGTCAACACATCCGACCAACCGAGCGTGTGCACGGAATTTTTACAAAAGCGGGTGAGAAGCCCAACATCGTTCCACGCGAAGCCGAAATGGATTGGTACGTTCGCTCTGACACGATTGAATCGCTTCAGCCCCTCAAAGCGCGTATTGCAAAGTGCTTAGAGGCTGGAGCGATGGCCGCTGATTGCACAATTAGTTTTGATTGGCAAAAAAACACATACGCCGACTTAGTGGATAACTTGCCGTTACTCACGAGTTACGTGCAGAACTCTGCACAATTGGGTCGCGATCTGACAACAGATCTTCTTCCAGGCACTGGGGGAGGATCTACCGATATGGGAAACCTCAGTTATTTAGTTCCATCGATACACCCGATGTTGCAAGTCGCACCGCATGGCGTGTCGTTACATAGTCAGCAGTTCGCAGAGTTCACTGCGAGCAAAGATGCCGACAAAGCAGTTCTAGATGGCGCGAAAATTATGGCGATGACCGCTATCGATATGTGGCTGTCCGAGACTCTTAATTCTGAAGTGCAAAAAGCATTTGGCAATGGGGCAGTACCCGAAGGCGTACTGTAAGCGTCTACGACGCCGTTTTTGGACTAGATAGCTAATAAAACGAATATCCCTAGGAGCGACGATTGAGACTCCTAAGATAATCGCCCGTGACCGTATATGTGCCTGAACAATTTAGTAACGACGAGCAGGAAGTCCTGCGTCGATACTTCACCAATCTTGAAGGTCCTGTTTTCGCACTAGTTAACTTGCCAGAAGTCGTTAAAGGTGCACTTTTTGCTCGGTATAGCCGAAGTGCTAAAAGTTTGCGCCGACTTTTTTTAGACGAGTTTGTTTCTGATTTAGATCTAAGCGGTGATCAAACAGTCGACGCAACCATTGGTCTTGAACGGGCCGAAGATTTGTATGAAAAAGTGTTTGTTGAATACGGAGACGACAGTGTCGCCCAACTTGGTGGTGTGCACTTGGCTTGCGAGCAAGCCTCGAACTTGCTGACCAAGATTCTTGAGCGCGGTCGATTGATGAGTTACCTTGAGCAGAGCACAAGGTACATCAACTACGATGCGCGACTTGGCGGTAGATACAGGTTCTACCGAGATGTGGATATTCTCAACGGCCCGTTCGGAACGCGCTACATCGGTGACATGGACAGAATTTTCGATTCGTATTCAACAATGGTTGACACGGTAACCGACTATGTTCGCAAGACATTCAAAAACGAATCAAATGCCTCGGACTTTGTTTTTCGTCAAGCAACCAGGGCAAAAGCACTTGACGCTGTGCGTGGTGTTCTACCAGCGGCATCGCTTTCAAATCTGGGAATATACGGCACCGGGCAAGGCTACGAGGCATTGCTGATGCGAATGCGTGGCCATGATCTGCCAGAGGCCCGTCAATACGCAGATTTGATGCTGATCGAATTGCGCAAAGTTGTCCCGAGTTTTTTGCGACGAGTTGATGTACCAGAACGCGGTGGCAAGTGGATTGACTATCTAGTGTCGCGCAAACAACAAACTCTCGCCACTGTTGACGAATATTTTGGTGCACTTGAGCCTGAAGAGAGTCCAGAAGTCGTGCTCACCGATTTTGATCCTGACGGCGAAGACAAGCTTCTTGCGGCGATTTGTTATTCGAGTTCGCATCTATCCGAACAACAACTACAAAGAGAAGTGCGCTCACTAAACCATGAGCAACGCGTTAATCTAATTCGTGCTTATGTCGGTGAGCGAGAAAATCGTCGCCATAAACCAGGTCGAGCATTCGAGCGAATTGACTACCGATTTGATGTCTTAGGCGACTACGGTGCATTTCGCGATTTGCAACGACACCGATTGCTGACAATTGAATGGCAACGACTAACCCCACATCATGGATTCGTGCGACCAGATTTAGTTTCACAAGCCGGTGCTGGTGGTGCATTTGACGAGGCGATGCACCGTTCGAGTGACCTCTACGACGCACTTTTGCCCGAGTATCCAAACCAGGCTCCATACGCAGTCTCAATGGCATATCGCATGCGATATGTGATGCAGTTCAATGCCCGGGAAGCAATTCACATGCTCGAATTACGATCTTCACCACAAGGTCACCCTTCATATCGTCGAGTGGCAATTGAGATGCACCGTCTAATTGCGCAGCAGGCTGGGCACCGAGCAATCGCCGAGGCGATGACTCACATCGTCAAAAACTCCCCTGAATTAGAACGTTTAGATTCTGAAAGAAAAGCAGAATCTCGCCGAAAATGAGTCATCTTCGCATCAATACGCCGATTTGGAGTTATCACCTCAGATATCGGATACTATGCGCGATCAAATATCAACGAGTGAATGGACCCCATGGCTGACGAAGAAGAAATCGAAATTGACGACGTTGATGAAGTTGAAGGCGAAGAAATTGAGCCAGACGATTTAACAGAAATTGAGGACGCCGATTTAGATCTATCAGCCACGGATTTAGAGGTCGACGACATCGACCCAGATGCCTTACTTGGGGTCGACTCGGTAATCGAACTATCTAATGATGCTGCGACGACTCTTAGCGACGAAGGCTCAACCCTCGCGCCTGTAGATCCGACAAAACCAAAGACCGCAGATGATGACGATGACGAAGATGACCTTCGCACCGAAGACGATGTTGAAGCCGATCTTTCTTCAATTTTGCAAGACAAACTTGCCTCGCCTCAAGAGACCGCTGCCGAAGAAGAAGATGAAGTTGTCGGCGACGACCGAACCGATGGGGTAGAACGACTTCAACCTCGGCGCGCGGACGAGACACAATGCACACATTGTTTTTTGCTCGTGCGCCAGACCGCCCCAGGGTGCCCGATCGAAGACGACGCTTGTCCGTTGTTCGTACACTCAATTCGATGACAGCAGCGCCCACTCCGCAGAGTGCAATGGATGCCGTCAACAAACTGATCACCCAATTGCCTGAAAAAATTAAGTTGTGGCGCTTTGTCGGCAAGATGGCGATCGACCAACTTAACAAAAAGGTGCTTGACGAAGTCGACAATTACTCAACGAGAAAACCTCGTGATCCAGTTGTGGCGCGATCAACTACAACACCACAAGATGCGCCAGTGAAAAAAGTTGAAGCCAAAGTTTCTAAAACGGGTCGTTCGAGGTCAACGAAGTTGCCAATTCCTGGATACGAAAATATGTCTGCACTGCAGATTATCGAGTTACTAGCGCCACTAAAAAGATCAGAACTAATTGCGATAAACAAATTTGAGACAGCCAACCGTGCGCGAAAAACTATTTTGAGCAAACTCAAAACAATGATTGACGAAGATCAATAACTCACTGCGAGAACAGCAAATCAGTCCCGTGGATATTTTTACCAGACCGGCGACACAAAACGATTTAGAAGTTTTACTTAGTCTCGAATCTGAGGCACGAACCGCACTCGGCGATTTTCGTGGTGGTGATCGCCTTGCTATTGAAGTGCCAGCAATCAGTGACAATTGGTCTAAAACTTTGCAGGACGACTCGGTTTTGGTTTTGGTTAGTGGCCTGAATTCAACCGTCATGGGCTATTTATTTGCTCGCCGCGCAAGGCAAATCGCGACGATTGAACAAGTATTCGTGACTCGAGATGCCCGCAATTTAGGGATTGGCGATGCTTTGATTTCGGCGACACTTAAGTGGGCAAAAGATAACAAACTGAATTCACTTGATGCGTTGGCTCTGCCAGGCGACCGCGAGACCAAAAACTTATTTGAGCGCTCTGGACTTGTCGCTCGATTGATAACAGTGACTAAAAAACTAAATTAATTATTTGCCCTGCCAATTTGGCGCACGCTTTTCAATGAATGCCGTTAATCCTTCTTTTGTATCTTGCGAATTGAGAACTGCACCAAACTCTTTATTCGTCATTGAAATCAGCGCCTCATCGGATTGCGTTGCGGCTGCCAAGACAATTTTGCGACTGGCCCAAACTGCGAGTGGTGCTGCTTTACAAATTCGCAATGCAAGATCCATTGCGCCTTCAACTGCTTTTTCAGGTTCTACTAATTTGTTAACCATCCCAAGTTCATATGCGCGTTGCGCAGTAAATGGCTCACCCGTAAGAATCGCCTCCATCGCAGCCGCACGGCCGATGGCACGAGGTAGACGAAATAGTCCACCCGCACCTGCGATTAGATTGCGTGTCGCTTCTGCAAGACCAAATGCTGATCTAGTGGTGGCAATTACCATGTCGCAGGCCAAAACCAATTCACATCCACCTGCGGTCGCCAAACCATCAACCGCGGCGATAACCGGTTTTTTGCGCTGACGATAAACAAATCCACCGAAGCCACCTCGTTGTGTATTTAGGGCAGCGGCTTGCCCTGAATTAATTGCTTTGAGATCGGCGCCGGCACAAAAAACTGGTCGCTGTTGACCTTGTGTATTTGCTAACAATATTCCGACCCAAACATTTTCGTCTGCTTCAAGTTTGTCAATTGCTGCCTCAAGACCACTGGCGACATCACCATTAACGGCGTTGCGTGCCTCTGGTCGATTCAGAGTGATTAATGCAACTTTGCCTTGAACTTCGTACTCAACGATATTTGTCATATCGCGAGCGTAGAGGACTAGGCCTGCTCAGGCGAAGACGAGGCTTCAGGCTCGCCAGCGATAATCTCTGGCTCGACGGCTACGACTTGCTCAGCGACAGCAATAGTTTCGACTGGCTCGGTGGCTGCAACAATTTCGACATGTTCGGCGGCAACGACACGTTCGACGGCTGCAACAGTTTCAACTGGCTCGGCGGCTGCAACAGTTTCAACTGGCTCGGCGGCAGCAGCAATTGCAACAGGTGCCGGCGGGATGACAACTTTCGCTTTCTTTTTCGCACGCACTGGTCGAATTTGGCGCGCAGGACGAGCAGGGCGCAACGGACGCGGTGCCTGTGTGCCGGCGACTACTTCAATACCAAACAATGTTGCAATTTGTGGCAACAACGGGGCAAGGCGTTTTACTGTCTCGCGTAACGCGTCGGTAGTTGCAACTGGCATCGCAGCAGGTTTAACTTGGGAACGGATTGGCGAGAAGGCGAGTGCCTCAAGCACCGCAATCCAGCGATCAGCGCCACCGTCACTTGCAAGTGAATCAGTTGCGGCCTTGGCGATCAATGCGCCGAGTTCAACTGGAAATAGCACTCCCGCTTTAGGTGGCTCTCCGGAAAGTTTTAATGCACGAACAACCCGAGAGAGTTTGACCGCAGCCTTCATGTCGTCAATCCAATTTGACATCTCTTTGTCTTGACGCATTTTCAATGCGGTCTTTAGTTCGGCTGCTAATACTCGGGTCGTTTCGTCACGCACCACCATTGGGTCATCGCTACCCACGACTACTGCGCGCAGATCGCGAAGATCTAGCAATTCAATTTCTGATTTCGCTGCTTCGGCTTTATCAAGCCATTCTGCAACCCGCAACTTCGGCAAGATATCGGAAGCCATTGATAGCAATCCATCAGCCTTAACTTCGGCTTTGCCATCTTTCTTCAGTTGCGCGTTCTGCTTTTTGATCGCTTCTCGAACAGCACCGAGCCCACCATCAAGCGCCCGCTCTGCAACTGCCCGTTGCTCAACTGGAAGCGACTCAAGCACGGCAGCACGGTGGATTCGCTTTGGTTTGAGGCGCTTAGCAATTGGGCGCTTTGGCATATCTGGAGGCGCAGGAAATGATTTACGATCTGGCCGTGGTGCGCGCGGTTCGCGAACCGGACGATCTGCACGTGGTTCTCGTGGCTCACGGGCTGGACGATCTGCTCGCGGCTCTCGCGGTTCACGATCTGGACGGTCTGTACGCGGGCCTTTATTTCCGCGACGAGGTTTGTCATCGCGAGATTTTTTTGCGAGCTTTTCGGTGACGCCGACAAAAGGTTTATCATCTATGAGTTGCAGCAGTGTTGCCTTTTGGCTCTTGTCGCGCTGCGAAATAATTGCCAGCACTGTGATTCCATCAATATCAAAGTCTGCTTCGATTTTTAATACATCACCGATCTTGCTTTCGTTCGGCAGGAGGGTGGCGACGAGTACGCCTTTTGGGACTTTTGCGCCAGCAGCACGCCATGTCCATGTTCCGTCATCGCGGGTACTAGTAAGTTCGATATCTAAGCGCCGAGACATGAGCCTTTACGGTAGCGCAAAAGCAGACAATTGCCCCAGTGCAATGCGAAGGCAATCCAAAAAATTGGCTAGCGTAATTTCGTGGCTATTTACGCGCTCGGATCTCGCGAGCCAAAGATTGATGAGACTGCTTTTGTCCACCCTGAGGCCGTGATCATTGGATCAGTCGAAATTGGTGCTGAATCAACGATCTGGGCAGGCGCTGTTCTGCGAGGTGACGATGGTGAAATCAAAATTGGAAAGCGCACGAGCATCCAAGACAACACAGTAATCCACACCATGCCCGCAACACCAACAATTGTTGGCGATGACTGCGTGATCGGTCATATGGTTCACCTTGAATCATGCACGATCGAATCTGGAGCGCAAGTATCTTCGGGTGCAATAGTGCTCCATCGTGCTGTGGTTGGCAGTGGCGCAATTGTCGGCGCTAATAGCGTCGTTCTCAACGACATGATCGTGCCACCTGGTGCGCTGGCTGTGGGTTCACCAGCGGTGATTAAAGAAGGTCGAGCCCGACAAAGCGATATAACTTCTGGGGTTGATGTCTATGTCAAAAAGGGGAAACTTTTCGCGGCCCAGTTGCGCAAAATTCGCGACTAGTCAACAATTTTTAACAGTTCAGTTAAGTCAAGTTTTTCGGAATTAATTAAATATCCACGGGCGGCGTCTTGACGAAACTGTGCGCAAAGATCGGGTCTAAAAAATCGAGCGCCTTCGCGGATTACATAGTTGAGAATAAAAAATCGGTATGCAAACGGTAAGAATTCAATCTCAACGCGACTCAACGGATAAATTTCGTGATACGCCGAAAGAAATCGAAGAAAGCGTTGCTCGGTGAGCATGTGCGCCGAATACGAAAACTGAGTTTTATCTCCAGTGCTTGAAGAAACTCGACTCAGAAAATAAAAATCGAGCAACCGTGACTCAACACGAAACCAGTCGTAATCCCATCTTGTAGATAACCGAAACGAGTCGTTTGACCCCCGTTTGATGGGTTCAACGGAGAAATTACCGAGGTTCCAATCCACCAAAATTGGGATCCGCAACCACTCGTCATAATGGACTTTTTCAAGATGCATCAATAGATCGTGTGTGCAACGCTGCAAAGTCGAAATATCGCTGGAGTCCAAACCAAAGTTCTGAGTTGCCTGTGGCTCACGAAGTAGGTCATACAGATGGACTGCATCTCCCTTCACAGAATTAGAAGTGGGGGGCAGTGATGGCGAAATTGCTGAACATGCCAAGTGAAACTCGGCGATTTCTTGCGCAAGAGTTACAACATCGTCATCAGTCAAGATGCGAGGAAGTCCGTCGTTGCGTTGAACATCGGTATAGAACGCAGCCCAACAAGACCCGTCGTACCAGGTGTAAGGTCGACCGTTCTTGATGAGAACATCCGCCAAGAATCCTGACCAGCGTCCACCACGCAGTTGCGCACTACAACGAGCAAGACGATCGTGATCTTCGACAAAAAGGAAATACGAACCATAAGAACTAACTTTGGCAATTAAATGCGAATCGTCCGACAACGTCAGACGAAACACACGATTCGTTGAGACATGTGCACTGACTTCAACGAATTTAACTATCGTTCTTGGTTCTCCAAAATTTGACCAAGCGTCACGGACATTTTCAACAGCATCAGGAAGTGAATCTGCTACCAACTTAATCATTGCTGATTAGTCTCGCAGATTATTTATCGCACAGTTATCGAGTGTTAGATCTAATCCCAATTGGCGCGATCAAATGAAAACCTGCCTGATGCCGTTGCTCTTCAGATTCTCCACCCCAAAAACCGTATTCGTGGTGGTTACGCGCAAACTCTCTGCATGCTGTCTGTACCTGACAAGACTCACAAACTTCACGCGCCATAGACTCCCGGCGTTCGCGGGCCTGTGGTCGTTCAGCAGGAGTCGGAAAAAAGACATCGCTGAGTCCACGGCAAGCTGCGTCATTCATCCATTTGTCATCAGTTTCAAGTCGCTTGATGTAGAAGTCTGACCCCGCCATAACCGACAACCTAGCCGATAAATAACTGATCAGTCAATTACATCTAGGTAAATTAATTTACAAATAGTTTAGAAAGAGGTCAAAAAACTACATTTTGAGGGCTTGGTCGACCCCAACGGCAAAAGCCTCAACATCGGCGAGCGTTGTGTCCCAAGCTGTCATCCAGCGAACCTGCTGGGCCGCAACATCCCAATCCCAAAAAAAAGACCAATCTTGCAGAGCACTTCGAGCCGGTTGGGCGAGGATGGGGTACAAACTATTGACTTGTGGCGCTCGATCTAATTGAAGCACTTTGTGATGTTTGGTTCGCTCAAAAAGTGCGAGTGCCATCGCGTTGGCTTGCTCGCCAAGTCGAAAGAAAAGCCCATCACGAAACAACTCGACATACTGCGCAGAGATGAAGCGCATCTTTGAATTCAACTGTGTAATTTGTTTTTGAATATATTCGGCCCGGTTACCAAGATGTGGTTTCAGAAATACAACTGCTTCACCGAACATGATCCCGGCTTTCATCGCACCAAAACTTAGGACGTCGACGCCTGCGTCGATTGTGAAACTTCTTAACGCTTCTGGAGTTGCGCCGTAGACAGCCGCAGCGTTACTTAGCCGTGCACCATCCATGTGTACGAGCATCCCGAGTTCGTGAGCAGTGTCACAAATTTCTCGCACTTCGCTTGGTGAATAAACCGTGCCAAGTTCAGTCGACTGAGTGATCGAAACGACCGCAGGTTGGACATGATGAACATGTCCGCGCAAATGCGAAACACTGTGCAAATCTTGGGGTCGAAGTTTTCCGTCTAGCGAAGGTAGATCAATTAATTTCGCACCAAGAATTCTTTCAGGTGCACCAGTTTCGTCGACCGCGATGTGCGACCAGGATGTACAGACAACTGCTTCGGCTGGCTTTAAGATGCAGGCAAGCGCCAGCACATTGGCTCCTGTGCCACCGAAAACAAATTCTGTGCGCACATCAGCATCAAAAAGTTTCGAGAACGCGTCCTTAGCCTGCTTCGTATATTTATCGAGCCCGTAGGCGAGCGCATGCGACTCGTTAGCACGCACCATCGCTGCAACGACATCAGGGTGCACACCTGCCGCATTGTCAGAGGTGAACAGGCGAGTGGGGGCTGGAGCGGAAATTACTTGTTTAGTCACTCGTTCAGTGTGCCGTTACCGCAACATTTTTAAACAACCGTCAAACAATCCACCAAAAGTCATCATTCGTGTCGTAGGTTTTTGTCATGACAAAATTAGGAGCTACGGGTGGTGGGCGATGCCAGTGGTGCAGGTCGCCAGTCGAACAACCCACGGGCCCAGGGCGTCCACGGCGGTTTTGCTGCCAAGCATGTCGGCAATGGGATTGGGTTGCCCGGCAACGAGCCAACGAACTGCAACTCAGCGAAGATGAATTGGTAATTGCTCGAAAAGAACTTGACGCATTGCGTGACCAGGTTTACGTCCTCAAATGCGCAATCGCCGATGTTGAGGCAGATCTAGATCCAATGGTCGACCCTACGACACGCGATTACAAAGCTGCGTTGCGGTGGCTATTACAAGCCGCCAAACCACTTGCGCAAGATCAACTTCATCCGAGCCCGAGTCGTGCTGCCTAACTGTTTTTTGTCTTTGCC
>CAMATY010000011.1 GCA_945861325.1 Ferrithrix thermotolerans DSM 19514 | reverse complement strand
GAAGCCCAAGAGCATTGAAGATCTCGGCAAGATCGTCGGACAAATTACGGCAAGACAAATCGGCCCCGATCTACTTTCGCTAATCAACAAGGCTGATGCATCTGTCTAGTTAACTAGCTAGCTAATTAACTGTCTTGTTGCGCCTGACGAATTTCTACTAAGCGCGAAAAAACTTCTGGGCGCATTGACACAAATAGACCTTTAGCTTCTGCACAAAGTGTCTCGCCGTGGTGCAAAGTCCCTGAGACACTAATTTTTCGACCATCAATCGAAGCAACTCGTCCGCGAAAAATAACTGGCTGTTTTAGCGGTGTCGGCGCACGATAGTCAACCGTTAAATTCACTGTCATCCCTGGGTTGCCACTAAGTGATTGAGCCATACCCAACACTTCGTCAAAATATGCAGCGATGAAGCCGCCATGAACACAGCCTGGTGGACCTTCATACGCAGCCGGAAATATTGCATGACCGACCACAGTCGACTCGGTACCTCCGTCACCATCAATCTCAATGCGCATCGGCACCGAAAGCGGATTAATCCCACCAATGATTGGACTGCGATCTAAAAAACTATTCAACGGCGCCAACGAACCTTCAGATGGGCCTTCATAATCGTGACTATGCGAACGAGATTTAAGCAACGCAACTGCTTGATTAATGATCGCCTGTGTGCGCTCAAGTTCTTCAACTGGGGCTGAAGTTCCTAGCAACTGATCAATCACCGTTCGCACCTCTTGTGCAATTTCAATTCGCCACTTGTCGTTTTCTGATCGTTCTTCGGTGCGTATATGAAAACCCTTAAATGGATTTGGCAGATTCGCAGGATCAGGAGTCGACATATTTTTTGTTATCAGATTTATTTCTTACTATTTCTTGCTATTTCTTTTCAACCGTGATCATCACTGGCACATGGTCACTCGGCTTTTCACCTTTGCGCGCATTGCGATCAATTTCAGATGATTTAACGCGCTCAGTAACTGATTTCGTCGCCAACAAAAAGTCAATCCGCATACCTTCGCCTTTATGAAAACTGCCGTTGCGATAATCCCACCAAGAGAAAACTTTGGGTTCCGAGTGCATCTCTCGAAAAACATCGGTCAATCCCCATTCGCATAGCGAAGTAAAAGCTTTGCGCTCAGGTGCACTGACATGAGTCGCGCCTTCAAATTTGGTGATATCCCAAACATCATCATCTGTTGGTGCGATATTGAAGTCGCCTCCGATCACTAAATCTTCAGTCGGCCTGGCGATTTTTTCGGCGTGTTGTTTCAACTTCTTCATCCACTCAAGTTTGTAGGTGTAGTGATCATTATCTAGGGCCCTGCCGTTTGGTACATAGACACTGACAACTTTGACTCCGCCACATGTTGCAGAAATAATTCGAGCTTCAGCGTCAGGCTCAATAGTCGGTGCAAAATTTGAAATTACATTTTCTAAACCTAAGCGCGAAATGATCGCTACGCCATTCCACTGACCTTGACCAAAATGAGCGGACTCATAGCCAAGTTCAGAAAACACCGATGTTGGAAAAACTTCATTCTTCATTTTTGTTTCCTGCATACACAACACATCAGGTTTGTTCTCGTCAACCCATTGGGTCACGCGCTCAAGGCGGGCTTTTAACGAATTGACGTTCCATGTGGCGATCAGCACGCCATCACCGTACTAAAAATCACGCGACTGTTGCTTGTTCTGAGATTTTCTATTTTTAGCGTTTTTTGTGTGGCGCTTTCTTCTGGACTGCTTTTGGCTTTTGGCGCCGACGCTTGGCTTTTTTAATTTGTGCAATTCGAGTTGTCGCCGTTCGAATCGGACCAACAGTTCGCTGAGTCGGTGCGCGAGCAACAGTTCGCTGAGTAGTTACTGGCTCTACGCCAAACACGGCAAGTTCAACACTTCTTCTTGACGGTGTGTAGCCAACAATCACAAGATTTAATGAAGTCCCGAGTTTGACATGTTCGCGAGCGCTTCGCGGAACCGGGTTGGCCATCAGTCGCATCGGCAGATAGCCCAACACTTCGCCAACTTTCACATAAACACCATGAGATGCATAACTCTCAACGATGCCTTTAAGTTTTGTGCCCACTGGATTTTTCTCGACAAAATTTAGAAATGCAGTGATCTCGTTTAGTTTTGGAGTCGGCTTTGAATTAGCAGTCGGCTTACTGCTTTGCGCGACTGGCTTTGGTGAGTTTGCTGCAGCTCTTACTGCTGGAGGTGGACTTTTCGGTACCGGCATCGGACGCGCCGGCGCCCGAACAGCCTTTGCCCGCCGCACAGTTGCAGCACTTTCTCGACCAGATTGTTTGCGCACCGGAAGTCGTTGGATAAATACCCAACCAACATTTGGCACAGGCTTGCCACCAATAAGTCGACCTTCATCAAATAGCCACTTGTATTGGTCGTGAAATTCTTGATAACTATCATTTGACAACACGCTGGCCTTTACTTTGTCAGCGATCGTTAGAACAAATCCATCACCACGACCAACTGCACCAGCTGGTGGTGCAACGAGTTCATTGTTGTTAATTGCGGCATCAAATTCTGCTCGTTCTTTTCGATCAACCCGATGACCGAATGTTGCATCAACCACGACTGTAATTTTTGTGCCTGGAAACTCTTTCATGAACGAAAGTACTGCCTCGTTAAGTTGCTTCAGGCTTGGTTCAGTTCGACCTTCGGTCGCTAGATTCGAACCGTCAACCACAACATGAGTAAACGGTTTAACCACACACCCATTCAACCACGCTCAGCGCGCTTGCAGTACGAAGGATTCTGGCATCAATGTTCATGTGTGTAATGGTTTGCTAGCACGTCGCCACCAAAATCGTTTTCTAAATCGCGCCACACCGTATGGATGTGATTTGTTCCTCGTTGAGTATTGTCATATTCAACAAACAATCTTGTTCCTTGCACCCGGTAATAGTGAGGTTGGCCTTTTTCTATTCCACCGGCCCAGAGAAACGAAAGTTCCTGAATTTTGTCATCACTAAGTTTTGCCCATTCACGGTCGGCAACATCATCTGAAACTCGATTGAGATAAACCTTCAACAATTGCTTTAGATCGCTACGTTGCGAATTAGTCAAATGGTGGGCCGACAATCCCTTCGGTACCCGAGAAAACGACAACTTCCGAAGGTCTTCAGCAGTAATTGATAATTCAGCATCAGCACGCATTTGAATTGTCTGCACCGCATCGCCCAATGCCCCATCAAACTGTCTTCGCCATATATCCGACATTGGAAGTGCGGTGTCTCCTTCAGTCAATGCACTTCGATTCGCACCGACAATGTCAGTAGGTGGAACCTTGTTTACCACTGCGGTAAGACGCTGTTCGGGTGTTAACGAATGTATGAATTCTCTTGCCAAGTCCTCTGCTGCCGCCAGCGGTCTCAACAAATGTGGTCCAAGCAGTAGAGAATTCGCTGGGTCTGCGCCGAGAAAGCACGGAGTTGTCGAAATTATTTCGCCGGCATTCAGCGTGAAATGCAGCGACACATGATGTCCGCCAAATCGCCACGACCAAAAACCAGTCTCAAGAGGCTCTCCAAAGAACGAAATCCAATACAACATCGGATCTCTTCCTCGCTCTCGTTCAAATTCGGCGATAAATCCTTCAAGACGGTCAAGTACATTTTCTAAACCCATTATCGTCGAGACTGTTACATAACCACTCTCTGACAACGCGGTGGCTAATAACTTGTGAACCATTCGATGCTGACTTGATGACATCTCAGCAAGAGGCAACCCACCATGATCAGTGGGTGTATAAAACCATTTTTTGCGTTCGTTCAAATCTGCGAAGTCAAACAATCCTCGAATCCGCTGCGCGTCATCAAAACTATTAAAAAGTTCTTGGGCCGCATTAATCATGTTTCTTGACATTGTTAATCCTTTAGTTGCCCGGTTGATGTAATCCGAAAATAACTTCTGGGTCACGTGAATCCCATGTGTTCAAAAATTGCGACTTTGAACCCACCCGCCGTGTTCGTTCTAAAAGATTTTTTGCGAGAGCAAGTTGTGAAAATTGCCAAGCATCAAGTGCATCGTCAAGCGCCTCGTGTTTTTCTAGTGCTTCGGCAAGAGCCCAGCCGTCGGCTGCCGCCTTGGCTGTACCAGCAGCGGCATGAGGGCGCGCGACAATACCTGCATCGCCAATTAAACATATTCGTCCAAAAGCCATCTGATCGATGTCGACATCGTAAATAACCTGCACAAAAGGTTCGACTGTGGCGACAACAAGATCGCTAAGTAACTTAGGTAGACATCTAAGTGCCATTAACTTGACTTGCTCAACATTGTGCTCACTCACCAATCCTGGCGGAATTGAAACTTCTCGTAGCAAATCATTTTTGTCGGTCATCAGAAAATTAAATTCTCTACCACTTGGATAGTTGCAATACCAAACAAAATTAATAAGTCGATCACCAGACGTAACGCGACCTTCGTGATCAGGAATCGGATAAACCAAGATATGAGAATTTGGGTACACGAAATAAGTAATTGCGTCGCCTAAGCGTTCAATTAATTCACTAGATAATTTTGACTCGGGAATCATTCCTCGCCAGGCAACATAACCCGCATATACCGACTTGCTTGTTGGCACCAAACTATCCCGCAAAAATGAGCCGATGCCGTCAGCGCCGACCAGAAGATCAGCGGTTATCGACCGACCATTTTTTAACGAAATCGATACGTTTTCAGAAGACTGAGAAAAATCAATTACCTCCGAATCCAAGTGATATTCGGTCGTCCCGAAGTGATCAAGCGTTGACGCATATACGGTATTCCAAGAACTGAAGCGGTACTGATGTTTGGCGTCGTAAACCACTTTGCTTTCTTTATCCAGATAACGAATATGTTCAGTCTTGACTGATATTTTATCTATATCTAATGCAGCGCGCGTTTGCAGGTAGCGATAACTCGCTGGCAAAAAGCCAATTCCGGCCCCGCGTTGCTCAAGGCGAACCGCAGATCGCTCATATACGGACACTTGATGTCCCGCATCACGCAACAAGCAAGCGGCCGTTAAACCACCGATCGATCCACCGACGATAGAAACCTTCATCGACCTAATTGCAGCGTCCAAACAATAGAAACTTTCGTGAATACTTAGCTTGAGCCATCACGTCGGTGAGTCTACTCATCGCTAAATAGCTGATTTTTGCAAACTTAAAATTTATGAACTAATGTTTTAAAAAATCTGTCAACGATTCAAAGGGGAACAAACATATGGGAATCAAACTCGCTAAGTTTCGCGACGTAGCAAACGGCTTACAAGCCGGTCAGTTTGCAGTCGGAGACCGGACCACTGTCAACTCGATCGCCGACATTGACCCAAAATATAAAATGTTGATGGACAAACCATTCGCTTGCGTTATGGCTGTAATGGGTTCTGACGGTCGACCAAATCTAACGCCAATGTGGTTTGACTACGATGGCGACAAAGTTTTAGTAAATGTTGCTTCACATCGCACTAAGACAAAATGGATTCGCAAAACACCGAAAATCACCATCGTCATCGTCAACCCAGCCAACATGTACCACTGGATGAGCATGAAGGTAACAGTTGAGCGTGAAATTTTAGAAGACGATGCAAAAGAAGGCGCGTGGGTGACTTCACAGTTGAATCGAATTTGGAAGAAGTACGTCGGCCAAGGCGAAGAATACGGATTGCGTGACCCGTCAATCAATGAGCGACGAGTGCTTTTCGTCTGCAAGGTTGACAGCATCGCTACATTCGGCGAACCAGGCTGAGTTTTACAACTCTTCTAGATTAATTTTTATTGCCAGTCGGCAAAGGTTTTTTCAAGCAGGCTGGCTAATTCTTGGTCATGTATCGTCTTTGATCCGGTCGCAGGACTTCCTGATTCAAAGCGGGCGACATGACGCCACTCAAAGCCTTGGCTCTTAATGCACCAAACAATGTCATCAACGAAGCGCCATGCACCCATATTCTCTGGCTCTTCTTGCACCCACACAACTTGTTTTGCATTCGGATAGCGCGAGAGTATTTCGTTTAGACCTGCAATTGGAAACGGATACAACTGCTCAATACGAACCACTGCAACAAATGCATTTCGCTTGTTGCGCTCACCCATTATGTCCCAGGCGACTTTCCCAGTGCATAAAACAACTCGAGTGATACGTTCTCTATCACTAACTGTGGGATCATCAAGAATCTCTTGAAAGCTTCCCGAAGTAAGTTCGCTGACCAACGACCTACTCTCTTTCATTCTGAGCGGTTGCTTTGGAGTCATCACGACGAGTGGCTTTCGGAAATCACGGCGTACTTGACGGCGCAACATATGAAAATATTGGGCAGCAGTTGTCGGATAACAAACTTGAATGTTGTCTTCTGCACACATTTGCAAAAATCGCTCAAGTCGTGCTGAAGAATGTTCAGGTCCTTGCCCCTCATATCCGTGCGGAAGCAACATAACTAAACCATTTTGCTGTCCCCATTTATCTTCGGCTGCGACAATGTATTGGTCGATCACGATCTGCGCGCCGTTCACGAAGTCTCCAAACTGCGCCTCCCACATCACCAATGCATCAGCGTTTGACTGCGCATATCCATATTCAAATCCGAGAGCCGCGTATTCAGAAAGCAAAGAGTCATAAACCCAAAATCGCGCCTTACCGTTCGGCAATGTATTGATTGGGACCCAACGCTGTTCATTGTTGTAATCAACCAGCGTTGAATGGCGTTGACTAAAAGTGCCGCGACGTGCGTCTTCACCCATGAGTCGCACTGGTGTCCCCTCAATCACAAGTGATCCAAAAGCCAGAGCTTCAGCAGTCGCCCAATCAACATCTTGTTGCGAATTGTAAAGTTCAGCACGAAGCGCAAACTGT
This sequence comes from Ferrithrix thermotolerans DSM 19514, assembly GCA_945861325.1. Taxonomy (GTDB): domain Bacteria; phylum Actinomycetota; class Acidimicrobiia; order Acidimicrobiales; family Ilumatobacteraceae; genus BACL27. Next base: position 25,320 of record CAMATY010000011.1, on the reverse strand, counting down.
CTCACAAGTTTTGGATGAGCAGTAAAGTCTGGCGGGTACGCCGACAAGTGATTAAAAATTCCATCCAGAGTTGAACGCTCAACTCCAGTCTCAACGTGTGGAACCACACCAATAGGCTTCGGCGGCGGCGGTACTTTTATCGGGGCCGGTTTAGCGGCACGGGCAGCATCCAACGCTCCTTGCAATTTGCCTTGATAGTCAGAGAGTGCTTGCTCCGCCTCATCGAGCGTGATATCTCCACGTTTTACGAGAGTCTCAACATAAAGTTTGCGCACACTTCGACGTTCGGCGATTGCTTTGTACATCAAAGGCTGTGTGTAACTCGGATCATCACCTTCGTTGTGCCCAAATCGGCGGTAACAAATCATGTCAATAACGACATCTTTGTGAAACTCTTGACGATATTCAAACGCGAGTTGTGCAACTCGCACGCATGCTTCAGGGTCATCACCGTTGACATGAAAGATCGGCGCCTGAACCGTCTTGGCAACATCACTTGGATACTTTGAAGAACGCGCATACTGCGGTGACGTAGTAAAACCAATTTGATTGTTAACGATAATATGTACACTTCCACCAACGCGATATCCACTTGTATCGCTCATTGCAAACGCCTCGGCGACGACACCCTGTCCGGCAAATGCTGCGTCACCGTGCAACAAAAGTGGCAAGACGCTAAATGAGAGAGGCGGCTCAATCCTGTCTTGCGCCGATCGAACCATCCCTAATACCACTGGCCCAACTGTTTCTAGATGACTCGGATTAGCGGACAACTCAATAGGTAGCAAACCACCCTTTGGTGAAGAAAAAACCCCGACGCTTCCAAGGTGATATTTGACGTCACCAGAACCTTGTACCGAAGATGGGTCAATATAATCTTCAAATTCTTCAAAGATTTCTTCTAGGTTCTTGCCCATGATGTTTGCCAACACGTTCAGACGACCACGATGCATAGCACCAATCACCGCCGAATGCATTTTGCTATCTGCCGATGATGAAAGAATCACATCAAGCATCGGGATCAGTGATTCTGCACCTTCAAGTCCAAATCGTTTGGTGCCTACATACTTTGTGGCTAGAAACCGCTCAAATGCTTCGGCTGCATTAAGGCGTTCAAGCACGCGATGTTGATCAACAACGTGTTCGCCTACTCCATGACCTTCAAATCGCTCTTGAATCCAACGCTGTTCTTCGGTCGAGTGAATATGCATGTACTCAACACCAATAGTTCGACAGTAAGCATCGCGCAACACGCCCAATAATTCACCCAGCGTTGAACGACTTACTCCGCCGACGCCTCCTGTCAAAAATTCACGATCCAAATCCCAAAGCGTCAGACCATAAGTTGCCGGGTCAAGTTCACGTGGCATTTCGGGTGCGCGCCAATGCAATGGATCAAGATCAGCGATCAAATGACCACGAACACGATGTACTCGAATCAGAGTTGCGATTTGCATTTGTTTTTCTAATAATGCATCTTCGCTGTCAAGTGAATTTGAGTCTTCGCGCCATTGCACAGCCTGATATGGAACGCCCAAACTACTGAATACATCAGCATAAAAATTATGCTCGCCAATCAACAGTTCATGAACATATTTCAAGAATCGTCCACTCTCAGCACCTTGAATAATTCGGTGGTCATATGTGCTCGTAATCGTCACAACTTTTGAAACACCGAGTCGACCAAGTGTTCGCTGATCGCTGCCTTGAAATTCTGCCGGATAGTCAATTGACCCAACACCGACGATGACACCTTGCCCGACCATTAAACGAGGTACAGATTGTTGAGTTCCGATTGTGCCGGGATTTGTCAGGCTGATGTTTGCGCCTTTGAAATCTTCAAGACTCAGTTTGTTCGCCCTTACTTTACGAATGATGTCTTCATATGCAAGCAGAAATCCGAAGAAATCAAGAGTGTCGGCATTACGTAAAACCGGAACAACAAGACTTCGTAGCCCGTTACCTTTGTCGACGTCAACCGCCAAACCCATATTCACGTGATTAAATTTTTGAATTTGTGGTTTGCCTTGATCATCAACCGAAAACACATGCTTCATGCTCGGAGTCGAATCTGCGATTGCGCGAACTATTGCATAGCCAATCAAGTGCGTAAAACTGACTTTGCTTTCGCCACTGCGACCGCGATAACCATTGATCACTTTTCGATTAACTTCAAGAAGTTTCGCTGGTACTTGGCGCACACTCGTCGCAGTTGGCACTTCAAGACTTGATTGCATATTCGCTGCAATAACCGCCGAGACTCCGCGCAAAGGTTCTGGCGCAACTATTTCAAGTGGCGTTTGAATTGCCTGCAACTTAGTATCAGGCTTTTGCGCAACTGCTGGATTCGAAGTTGCAACGCTTTGCTTAACCTGAGACACATTCTCTACTGTTTTATCAGCCGACTTCACGCCTGCTTGAGACTCAATTTCGAAATTTTCAGTAACTAGCCGAACTAACTCGCCAGTCGGATCAGTTTTTGGTGATCCGACTGGCTTGTAGTCACTAAAGAAATCTAGCCATGCTGGCGACAAACTTTCAGGTTCGTCGCAATACCTCTCGTACATCTCTTCGACTAACCAAGAGTTAGCACCAAAGTCTTCGGTGTTAGACCGATCAGCCATCGTTTATATCGTAACGATAATTATTTAAGAAGTACCTCTGAAGCAACCCAAAGGATGAGCCACAAAACACCGCCCGTGATCATCGCGTTCTTATGCGACTCATATGGCCATAGCAACTTGTTTGTTGCTGCAGTACCACCGAGCATTCCAAGAGCATTGATCTGCAAGATTGCACCAAGCACGACACCGATGATCAACAAAGTCATCGCATTACTTTGTGTTGCATCGCCGAAAGCCGAGCCGTAGAAGTGCACAGAACCAACCATGAACCACAGCATCGAGAATGAGAAAATAAAGTTCTGACGCGAAGCGAGCAACGCTTTTCGACCAGCGCCAGCAGCAGCAGGGTCAGCAGCAGCGCCACCCAAAACATTGACAGCGTTCGCAAGAACAACTTTTTGATTCTTCCAAATGATCATCCACACATTGGCGGCCATCAAGGTTCCATAAATCATGCCGAGTGAAATTGTCATATTGTGCGCATTGTTCTGTTGCCAGTAATCCTTGATTAGACCGGTGATCAACAAACCTGTTACTAAAGTTGCAATTGCAGCCCAACGAAACCACCACAACGCACGACGCGCAATTTTGTCAAGAGTCAACATTCGGGCCTTGCCCTCATCTCCATAAGCAGCAAGCGCAGGAACCTGCACAAGATTGAAGTAATACAACAAACCAATCCAAGTAATACCCACAGCAGTGTGCAGATACCTAAACAAAAAATCTCCGATGTACGCCTGAGTTAAAAGTTCCATTATTTCTCCTTTTGAATTTGACTAGATCTCAATTAGTTTTAACAAACTAAAATAACACGAAAAAACTAGCACGACTTCTCGGCGAGTAGGTTATATGTCTTATGGCTGCTGAATTTATCTATACCTGTTACAAACTGGCACGGTTCTATCCGCCCGACCGCACTGTGCTTGAAAATATTTCGCTTTCGTTTTACCCAGGCGCCAAAATCGGCGTGCTCGGCTCAAACGGCAGCGGAAAATCAAGCCTGCTCAAGATCATGGCAGGTATTGACGACGAATTTACTGGCGAAGCACGCTTGACGCCTGGTTTTTCGGTTGGGCTACTTGAACAAGAACCAAAACTTGACCCAGCAAAAGATGTCCTTGGCAACGTCATGGATGGAGTCGCACCAATTCGCGATCTGTTGGCAGAGTACGAAAAAGTGACGGCGATGTGGGCCGAGCCTGATGCCGACTTTGACAAAGTTGGAGCACTGCAAGCAAAGCTTGAAGCGAAAATCAATGCTGCCGATGCGTGGAGCCTGGAACGCAATGTTGAAATTGCAATGGATGCATTGCGCTGTCCACCTAACGACAGCGATGTCATAAAACTTTCAGGTGGCGAGCGGCGTCGCGTTGCATTGTGCAGACTTCTACTTAGTCGTCCAGATTTATTGCTACTAGACGAGCCCACGAACCATTTAGATGCCGAGAGTGTCGACTGGCTTGAAAGATTTTTGCAAGAATACACAGGCACAGTTGTTGCGATTACTCACGACAGATATTTTTTGGACAATGTTGCAAAATGGATTCTTGAGTTAGACCGCGGCAAGGGCATTCCATTCGAGGGCAACTACACAAGTTGGCTTGAACAAAAACAAGAGCGACTCGGGCGAGAAGAAAAATCAAACGAGACTCGTCGGCGCACATTGCAACGCGAACTCGAGTGGGTGCGCATGGCGCCGAAGGCTCGACAATCAAAAGGTAAAGCCAGACTTGCGGCATACGACAAACTTCACGCTGAAGCACAGGCTGCTGAGCGTGGCGACAACAAACTAGAAATCGCGATTCCACCTGGACCACGATTAGGCGATGTGGTCATCGAAATCAAAAATCTTTCAAAGGGATATGACGATCGATTGCTGATTGAAGATCTCACATTTAATTTGCCACCTGCCGGAATCGTCGGAATTATTGGTGCCAACGGCGCAGGAAAGACAACTCTGTTTCGAATGATCACTGGGCAAGAGAGCCCAGATTCTGGAACTGTGAAAGTTGGCGACACCGTGTCACTTAGTTATGTTGACCAAAGCCGCGACACACTAAACGCCGACGCTTCTGTTTACGAAGAAATCACCGCTGGTGTAGAAGTGATGAAAGTCGGTAACCGCGAAATTAACGGTCGCGCATATGTTGCGAGTTTCAACTTCAAGGGCAGTGATCAGCAAAAACGCGTCGGTGATCTCTCAGGCGGCGAACGAAACCGTGTGCACCTGGCAAAACTTTTAAAAAATGCCGGCAATGTTTTGCTGTTAGACGAACCAACTAATGACCTCGATATTGACACTTTGCGGGCATTGGAAACTGCACTTGAAAGTTTTCCTGGTTGCGTAGTCGTCATCAGTCACGATCGCTGGTTCTTGGATCGCATTGCCACGCATGTCTTGGCTTTTGAAGGAGACAGCCAAGTTCGCTGGTTCGAAGGAAACTTCTCTGACTATGAAGTTTGGCGCAAGAAAGAACTCGGTATCTCGGCTGATCAACCAAAACGAATTAAATACAAGCCGCTTTCTCGAAAATAAGAACATGACTACACCAGCTTTGCGCAGAATCCGAATCGTTTGTGCAGTTATTTTTGTGCTCGGCATCGCTGGCATGATCATCTCATCAATCGCTGGTAACAATGTCGGAATAGTTACAACAATTGGGGCAACGACGGCAGTGGCGGCGATCGTGTTGTTAATCGCAACAGTTGCAGCATCTACTACGCAGCTTGAAGTATTTAACGAAGCACAAGCACAACGGCTTGAGAGAAAAATTACTGCGCTCGTAAAATCGGGAACTGACGAAACATCACTGCGCTCAGTTGTTCGAGATGCGACAAAACTTGGTCGTCGACCTTGACTAGCACTGAAAATTTGAAACACCGAGACGATGCGCAATTCGCAACATATTTAGCCACCGAAACTGGCAAGCGTCTTGTCAAATTACGAAAAGAACTCGTAAGCAGAGGCTTCTACGGCTGGGATCTAAAAGATGCTGGCGATGCAATGGCTCAAGAATTTTTGATGTCGCAACTTCGCGAACATCGACCCAACGACGCAGTACTGAGCGAAGAAGCAGTTGATAACACCGCACGACTTTCTGCGAAACGAGTTTGGATAATTGATCCGCTTGACGGCACGCAAGAGTTCAGCGAACCTGAGCGACACGACTGGGCTGTGCATGTCGCACTATGGGAAAGTAATGAAACTAGTGATGGTGCACTGGTTGCAGGCGCTGTGAGTTTGCCGGCAATCGAATTAACACTGTCAACTGATCCAATTTATAAAACTCCTGAGAAACATGATGGCCCACCGCGACTTGTGGTGTCGAGAACACGAACACCTCGCGAAGCAATTTTGGTTGCCGACGCACTTGGCTGCGATGCAATGCGACTCGGATCAGCCGGCGCCAAAGCAATGTCTGTTGTACTCGGTGAGTGTGACATATATCTACACACCGGCGGGCAACATCAATGGGACTCTGCTGCACCTGTTGCAGTTGCTCGCGCAGCAGGTTTATTTACGAGTCGCATTGATGGAAGCGAACTTATTTACAATCAAGCCGACACTTGGCTACCTGATTTAATTGTCTGTCGCGCCGATCTTGCTGAGCCAGTGCTCGCCGCGTTGCGTAAATCTGCTCGTTAAACGGCAGACTGTCTCAATGACTGATCTTGAATGGGGCGCATTTAGCGATGACCCACCTTGGGTTTTAGACCGCGACCAAATCAGTTGGCTTGCTATTGCCCCCGTTCTGCGTCAGGCCGCGCGCAAAGAAGTGCCTGTGCTGACCAAGCCTTCGCGAATACCTCCTGTGCTTCGCCTGTTAGTTGTGATGCGCACGCTCGTTGCAGCACTGTTGCCTTGGTTATGGCACAAAAAACTTAATCACTTTGCTTGCGCAGAAGATTCAAGAACTGATATTTCAAAGCGGATGCGCAAAGCAGTAGAAAAACTTGGCTCAACGTATATAAAACTTGGTCAAATAATTTCAAGTGGAGAAGGATTATTTCCAACCGAACTTGTTGATGAATTCAAACTTTGTCGAGATCAAGTGCCGGCAGAGTCATTTGCAGATGTGCGCAAAGTCGTTGAGCAAGACCTCGGTGGGAAAATCGCCGATACTTTTGCACTCTTTGAAACCACTCCATTAGCTGCCGCATCAATCGCTCAAGTTCACCTGGCTCGCCTGCTAACCGGCGAAACGGTTGTGGTCAAAGTGCAACGTCCAAACGTCAAACAACTAGTGCGAAAAGATTTGAAAGTTATGTCGTGGTTGGCGCCACACCTTGTGGGCCGATTGAAAATCGCGGCGCTGGCTAATCCGCCCGCGCTTGTTGAGCTGTTTGCCGAGACAATTGTCGAAGAACTTGACTTCCGAATGGAAGCCGACAACATGATCGACATCGCGCAGATTCTTAAAGACTTAAATCAAACTGGTTACATCGTTCCGCGTCCACACCCAAAACTCGTCACCCATCGCGTTCTAGTGATGGAACGACTTGAGGGATTCAAATTTGACGATGTCGTCGGAATGAAAAATGCCGGCATAGACACCGAAGCAGTTATTCGCACAGGGATGATTGCGTTTATGGAAGGTGCGATGATCCACGGCGCATTTCATGGCGACCTTCATGGTGGAAACTTATTTGTAATGAAAGATGGCCGAACTGCACTATTAGATTTCGGCATCGTCGGTCGACTAAGTGGCGCACGCCGTCTTGCATTTCTTCGCTTGATGCTTGGCGCAACAACGAACGACGTCATGGGCCAAGTCACAGCGTTGCGAGATCTTGGCGCTCTGCCAATGGATACTGACTTAGATGCAGTGATTATTGATCTTGGTCTAGATCGTCCACCAATTGATCCAACAAAACTCTCCGCTGACGAACTTGTCAAAGAAGTACAACGAATTATGAAAGCGCTTCTTGGATACGGCGCAAGAATGCCAAAAGAATTAATGCTGTATGTCAAGAACATGGTTTTTCTTGATGGTGCAATTTCTCGTCTCGCGCCAGACCTTGACTTGCTCGGCGAGATTGCGGCGATCTCAATGCTGTTTGCTCAGCGACATGGCGAACAACTCGGTCGTGAATTAGGTATTGACCACAACGCAATTGAGATCAACCTTGACAGCGTGAAAGCTGGACTTGGCATCGAACTAGAAACCAATAGTTTGACTTATCGCGAACTTCAACAACGTCGCGAACTAATTCAAAAAAGAATGCGAGAACGCGTCAAGCGTTAAAAGATATGCGAATAATAATCGCGACCTGCAGTGTCGGTTACGAAGGTCGGTTGAATGCTTCGCTACCAGTTGCGACACGGCTAATTATGATCAAAGCCGACGGCTGCGTGGCAATTCATGCTGACGGTGGTGCATATAAACCACTCAACTGGATGAACGCACCAAACACATTTGAAGAACTAAACGGCTGCCTTGTTGTTCGTAATCCAAAAGCTGAGACTCTAACAATTCATCTACACGAAGTTCACGCCGACTTCGCCCACGAACTGGGCGAAGATCCTGGCTTAACAAAAGATGGTGTTGAGGCCGATCTACAAGTTCTACTTGCAGCAACACCTGAAGCAATTGAATTTGGTTTGACTTTGATTCGCCGCGAATATCCAACGGCGGTCGGACCAGTTGATCTGTTGTGTCGCGATGCAACGGGTCAAACAGTTGCTATAGAAATTAAACGCCGTGGCGAAATCGACGGTGTCGAACAACTCGCGCGATATTTAGATTGCTTGCGCGCCGACTCGTCACTCGGCAAAATTCGAGGCATCTTTGTCGCCCAATCAATTAAGCCCCAAGCTCGCGTGCTCGCCGAAAGTCGAAATATTGGTTGGTGCGAAGTTGACTACGACGAACTTCGTGGCAAAAAATCTGACGATCTAAAACTTTTTTAAGAAACTAAAAAATCTCGCTTATTTCTTTTGTGGTTGCGGCCATGTTCCGTCGCGACCGTCCATGCCTGCGTTGAGGCGTGCCTTGGCCATCATTTCTTCAACAATTGGACCAAGTTTCGTCGGATCTTCAACAGGCTTACTTGTTGGCCCGCGATGCCAACCTTCGGCGATCGCCAAAACATCACCGCTGGCTTCAAACACTCGACCAGTTATGCCTGCCGATTCTGACGACGCAAGCCATGTAACGATCGGCGCAATCCACTTTGGTGAACGGTGTTCGCGTTCGGCTTCCGTTTCTGGTGCTGGGCCAAGATTTTCTGTCATCCGAGTTAGGGCAACCGGCGCAACAGCGTTGACAGTTACTCCATAGCGTCCGAGTTCAAGTGATGCAATTGTCGTGAACGCAGCGATGCCTGCCTTGGCTGCACCATAATTCGTTTGCCCGACATTGCCATAAATTCCTGAAACTGAAGAAGTATTAATAATTCGACCGTCAACTGGCTTGCCTGCTTTGTTTTGATCGCGCCAATAAGCTGCAGCAAATCGCGACGGCGCAAAAGTTCCCTTAAGGTGAACTTTAATTACAGCGTCCCATTCTTCTTCGCTCATGTTGGCAAGCATTCGGTCGCGCAAGATTCCGGCGTTATTGACAACGGCATGCAAGTCACCGAAAGTTTCAACTGCGGTTTGAATCAATCGCTCGGCGCCTGCCCACGATGAAATATCATCACCGTTGGCAACTGCTTTGCCACCCATTGCCTCAATCTCGTTGACAACTTGTTGCGCCGGTGAGGTGTCTCCACCTTTTCCATCAACTCCAGCACCAAGGTCATTAACCACAACTAGAGCCCCGTGTTTGGCGAGACTCAACGCATGTTCACGACCGATGCCTCGACCGGAACCAGTGACAACAACTACTCGACCTTCACATAAGCGACTCATGGCAGGGAACTCTAGCCTGAGCGTCGTGCCCATTGCTATTTCGAAACCTAATTTGGAAAATCAATGTGATGTTTTAATTGTCGGCGCGGGGCCCGCCGGCATCGCCGCGGCGATCACACTCACTGCTAGCGGCCAAAATGTTTTAGTAATTGATAAAGCTTCTTTCCCGCGCGACAAGTGTTGTGGCGATGGACTGACAACTGGCGCACTTCGAATTCTTGAAATGCTCGGTTTCAACCCAGCAACAGTCGACAATTGGAAAGTTTGCTCGGACGTATGGCTACGGTCGCCATCTGGCCGCGAGATACAACTTGAATTACCAAATGTCGACAAAAATAAAACTACTCAGTTCGCGGCGATTGCTCCGAGAATCGAGCTTGACAACGCGCTCGTTAAACACGCTCGCTCGCGTGGAGTAAAAATTATTGAAGGTTGTGCATTTGTTTCGGTTATTCGACAAACAACTCAAGAAATAACAGTGGCGACTGATGCTGTCGATTCATTCAAAGAAATCTCTGCAAAATTTATTATTGCTGCCGATGGCATGTGGTCACCAGTTCGTAAAGCACTTGGCGCATCGCAACCTGGTTATCTCGGCGAGTGGCACGCATTTCGCCAATACGTCAGCAATGTCACTGGTCCTGCGCGCGAGCGTCTTTATGTTTGGTTTGACGCCGACTTGTTGCCTGGCTACGCGTGGTCGTTTCCCTTGCCAAACGGACGAGCCAATTTCGGCTTTGGTATTCTGCGCGGATCAAAATATTCGGTGCAAGACATGAAATCGTTGTGGCCAGAACTTCTCGCTCGCCCACACATTCGTCAATCACTCGGAGACGATGCGGTACTTGAAGGTCGACATACTGCTTGGCCGATACCAGCGCAAGTAACTAGTGCAACGCTTTCAATTGGTCGTGCACTGTTCATTGGTGATGCAGTTTGTGCTGCCGACACGATGACTGGAGAAGGCATCGGTCAGGCACTGTTGACTGGAGTTTTGGCAGGCGAAGCAATAATCGGTTCGCGTAACCGAGATCCAGATAATGTGCGAAAAATATATCAACGAAAAATGCAACGCGAATTTTTCGCTGACCACCGAATGTCGCAGGTTCTTGGTCGAGTATTAAAAAATGAATTCTTGACTCGAGGCGTGTTGCGTGTTGCAGGTCTCACCGACTGGACGAGGCGCAATTTCGTGCGCTGGATGTTCGAAGACGAACCACGAGCCGCAGTGCTAACTCCAAGGCGTTGGCATCGAAAGTTTCTTAAACGCGATGGTGCCTTCGAATCAAGCGGCACAGCCACAAACAACTAGATTTGATTGCTATGCGAACCCGAATAACCGAACTATTCGAAATTGAACATCCAGTGATGCTCGCTGGGATGGGCGGAGTTTCTTATCACGAACTGGTCGCCGCAGTCAGTGAAGCAGGTGGCATTGGAACATTTGGTGCTTCAACAATGCGCGATGGAGAACTCGCTCGAGAAATAACTGCACTAAAAACTCTCACACAAAAACCTTTCGGTGTCGACTTGTTGACCGCGCTACCACAACACTTGGAGCAAGGCATCCGCGATGTAGTTGCTGGCGGCGCAAGAATCTTCGTCGCTGGTCTTGGTGTGCCGCGCGACGCAATCGACCTGTTACACAGCCACAACATCTTGGTCGGATCAATGTGTGGAAAAGTTCGTCACGCGGTTTCAGCAGTTGCAAGTGGTTGTGATTTTGTTGTCGCCCAGGGCACTGAAGCTGGCGGACACACCGGGCTCGTTGCAACCATGGCACTCGTGCCACAAGTTGTTGACGCAGTCTCGGCACGCGTGCCAGTTGTTGCGGCCGGGGGTTTATTTGATGGTCGCGGACTAGCGGCAAGCCTTGCGCTCGGCGCTGATGCAGTTTGGGTCGGTACAAGATTCATCGCCACACCAGAAGCACGAGCAGTAAATGGATACAAAGAAGCGCTAGTCACGAGTCGCGAAGATGACACAGTTATTAGTCGCTCGTACACGGGCAAGCCATGTCGAGTTGTGCGCAATGAATGGACTAACCATTACGAGCAACACCCGCAAGAAATAAAAACCTTTCCACATCAAGCAATTGCATCGTCGCAAGCAAATGTAAATCATCTCGGATACCCAAACGGCACACAAGTTGATACATCGCGCGAGTTCTACCCCGCTGGCCAGGGAGCCGGTGCTATCAGCAGTTTGATACCCGCTGGCGATTTAGTTCGCGACATCGTCGCTCAGGCAGAACAAATTTTACTCCAACTTGGTAGAAAAAGATAGTTAAATAAATTGTTTAAAGTTTTAAGAGTTAATAGAGAATTACGTCTACTGTTTGTTGCCCAAAATCTTTCGTTCATCGGCGATTGGTTTACATTCGTTGCATTAGCAGGCTTGGTTCAAGACATAACTGGTTCAAAATTTTTGGTCTCTCTACTATTAGTAGCATTTTCACTACCATCATTTTTGGCTTCACCGATCGGCGGACCAGTTGCTGACAAACATGATCGTCGTAAAGTTTTAATCGTTGTTTCAATTCTGCAAGCAATTGCTGCATGTGGATTCTTATTTATTGGCGACTCGCGTGTGTGGATTGCTTTTGTCGCCCAGAGCATGATCGCAGCACTTGCCTCATTCGTAAGACCAGCACTTGAAGCAGCGATTCCGAACTTGGCTCGCGATCCAGACGAACTACGGCAAGCCAATGCACTATTTGGCAGTAGTTGGGGCGTAATGCTTGCAGTCGGCGCTGGTATCGGCGGAATCTTCTCACAAGTTTTCGGTCGGCAGGCAGCATTCATCGCCGACATTGCAACTTTTGTTGTCGCTGCTGGGTTAATCGCTCTCGTCAATCGCCCTATGCAAGAAGCTCGTGCGGCAAATCACAGTAAAAAAATCCGTCCGATTTCAGATATGCACGAAGCACTACACCTCGCAAAATCTGATCCAGCAATCATGTCGCTATTGATGTCAAAGATGACATTTGCCGTCGGCGCTGGAGTCGTCAGTCAACTAGCAGTTTTTGCCGCTGACTCGTTCAATCGTGGCGACGCGGGTCGCGGAATCATGCTCGGACTGCGCGGCTTGGGCAGCGCACTTGGGCCGCTATTGGCCGCACGGTTCGTCAAAAATGACCTCTCGAAAGTGATCCTCGTGTGTGGCATCGCTGGTCTGGGCTTTGCTGGCGGATATCTCGCCGCCGCCGCCTCACCATTTTTTATAATCGCCTGCGTATGCATCTGTTTTGCACACTTGGGTGGCGGCGCACAATGGACGCTTTCAACGTATGGATTACAAGTGCGTTGCCCAGATGAGATGCGCGGACGCGTGTTGGCCGGCGACTTTGCATTAATTACTCTTTCACTTGGACTCAGCAGTTTGCTCGCAGGAGTTGTCTCTGAATACTTTGGCGCGCGCGGAACGATTGCCGTGTTTGCATTGCTTGCTGTTTGTGCTTCGCTTATTTATTTGTTTGCGACTCGCACGGTTCGAAAAAACCTAAGCGAAGAAATCACACGTCGTCAATAATTCCGCGGAGAACTTCAACTTCACGCACTGGGTCAGGGCCAACTGGGTTTACCTGCAACACAGTTACACCAGCTTCTTTAAATGCCCCGAGACGTTCTTTGATGAAACTCTTCGGGCCAACGAGGTTTGATAGTTGCAGCCAGTCACTTGGAATCAGCGCAGCGGCTTCTTTCTTTTTGCCGTCAAGATATAAATCTTGAATTTCAACGGCCTCTTTTTCGTATCCATAGTCGCGACAAATATCGTTGTAGAAGTTTTTACCACGCGCGCCCATGCCACCGACATACAGCGCATAACTTGGTCGTGCGAAATCTAAAATTTCATTTTGTTTTTGTGGTGTCAGCGACTCGTCAATATGCAACATTCCCCCCGCCGATATGTCAAGCGGCTTCATGGATGCATCACGCTTTGCCTGACCGGCTTTTAGCGACTTACCCCAGACATTTTGAAACTTCTCGGGCAAAAAGAAAATTGGCATCCAACCATCAGCCATTTCTGCGGTCGCTTCAACGCTCTTATCTTTAAGTGATGCCCACCACACCGGAATCTCAGAACGCACCGGATGATTTATCAACTTCATTGACTTTCCTAAACCAGTGCCTTGACCAGCAGGCAACGGAATTTGTACAGTCTTGCCATCATAATTAAGCGGCTTCTCGCGTTTCCAAATTTCGCGACAAACTTCGATGTATTCTTTTGTTCGTTGCATCGGTTTTTCGTATGGCACGCCGTGAAAACCTTCGATCACTTGTGGCCCGGAAGCGCCAAGTCCCAAAATGAATCGACCGTTGCTGACATAGTCGCAACCCGCTGCTGTCATTGCAGTTAATGCAGCAGTTCGTGAATAGACATTGATGATCCCGGTGCCGATCTGTACACGATTGGTAACCGCAGCCAAATATCCCACTTGCGAAATTGAGTCATAACTGTATGCCTCAGCGATCCACACAATGTCAAGACCTACCTTTTCAAGTTCAACAACCTGCTTGGCTGATGTTTGAAAATCAGAAATATAGTTGATCATCATCGATAGTTTCATAAAACTTCTTTCAATTTTTGGGCGGGCAGAAAATCGGGCTAGTTAACTCGACGGGCGTGACCCTTCCAGTATGGCTCACGAAGATCTTTTTTAAGAATCTTGCCAGATGGATTACGCGGCAGGGCATCGATCCAGCCAACAGTTTTCGGAGTCTTGAACCCAGCAAGACGCTCACGTGCGAATGCGAGAATCTCGCTCTCGGTAACTTGCGTGTCCGGTTTTCGCACGACAAGTGCCATCGGCACCTCTCCCCACTTCTCATCAGGCACGCCAATAACTGCAACATCGGCAATCGCCGGATGAGCCATCAGCGCATTCTCGACTTCTGCTGGGTAAACATTTTCGCCACCCGAGACAATCATGTCTTTGACACGGTCGAAGATGTACACATATCCGTCTTTGTCGAAGTATCCAGCATCACCTGATCTGAACCACCGACCATTAACGATTGACTTTGCAGTTTCTTCAGGCATATTCCAATAGCCCTTCATAACTTGGCGAGACCGAATCCAAATTTCGCCAACCTCTCCGAGCGGAACATCTTTCGCCGTGTCCGAATCTACGATTCGCAACTCAATGCCCGTAAATGGTTTGCCGCACGAACGCAAGCGGCCCTTATTGGCTGAACTCAAGTCGTGATCTTCTGGCCCAAGAACCGTCACTACTCCCGTCGTTTCTGTCAACCCATAGACCTGCATAAACGGACACTTAAATGCGTTGATCGCACCTTCAAGGACTGATTCAGAAATCGGTGATGCGCCATACGCAATTAGTTCAAGGCTCGAGAAATCTGTTGTGCCGATATTTGGCATTGCAAGTGCAAACTGCAATAGCGCAGGCACCATGAACGCGTGAGTGATCCGATACTTCTCAATCCACGCAACTATTTCTGCAGGATTAATATCGCGCATGATTATTGAGCGCGCGCCACAATATTGTCCTGCGGTTGCCCAACCACCACCACCAATATGAAACAATGGCATCGCCACAAGATTTATCGTTGTCTCAGACATGTGCCAAATTTTTTGTGCAGCAGGAAGAAGTGCGAAAAAATTATCATTAGTCAACATCACACCTTTTGGCCGACCAGTGGTGCCACTTGAATACAACTGAAACGCAACATCGCTGCTCTTAGTTGACGCTTTTGGATCGGTCGCTGATTGCGCATTGACCCATCGCTCATAATCGTCGTGGTTCGAGTGTCCACCAATCACAATGATTGTTTTGACCTGAGTCAGTTCGCCAATGATTGCATCAAGCACTGGCACAAACTCCTGGCCGACGATTAGCACTTCGGCCCGCGAGTCGTTGACAATAAATAAAACTTCTGGCGCGGCTAGTCGCCAGTTGATATCAACACTGACTGCGTTGAGTAACGCACATCCGTAGAAAACTTCGAAATGCTCAATACCATTTTTGTCTAAAAACGCAACACGATCCTGGGCTTTTACTCCGGCTCGCTTTAAACCCTGTGCAACTTGTGCCGAGCGCGAAAGCAATTGCGCCCATGTAAGAGTGCGCTCACCCAGCACAAGTGACAACGCATCTGGCTGTTGTTTTGCGTGGTATCGGACGATCCCACCAATATCTTTGATCGCCAAAAACGGGTTTCGCGGACGAACTACTTTTTTACTAGCGACTTTCTTCTTGGCAGATTTTATAGCTGTCTTCTTTACAGTCTTTTTGGCAGTCTTCTTCGCGGATTTTTTAACAGTTTTTTTGACAGACTTTTTGGCCGTCTTCTTGGCGGATTTTTTGGCTGTCTTCTTCGCTACTTTTTTAGATGCGCGGTTCTTTGATGTTTTCTTGCGTGTTTTTTTTGATTTTGTGGCCATTGACACACGGTAGTTCGTACTACCAGTTCAATGCAACATCTATAACGGGCAACGCCGCGATGAACCTATTTTTGGTTAACTAACTTTTTGAACCATTTAATCAACATCGCCAAAAGGTCAAAATCGCCTTTTTTTGTTGCTGGAGACTTGGCTTTTGACTTTGATTCTTCAACTCGCTTGGCAACCGCAACAAGATCTTTGATTTTCAAAGTTGACCCACCTGATACTGCTTTTTTAGCAGGCGTTTTCTTTGCAGCAGGTTTCTTTGCAGCAGGTTTCTTTGCAGCAGGTTTCTTCGTGGTTGTTTTTTTCGGTTTGCGCTTTGTAGCCATTGGCACATCATAGTTGAACTACCTGACACAATGCAAGACTATGAATATTGAAATGCCGAAGCGAACCTTCATCGAATCTTCGGACTCGATACAACTCAGCGTCTATAGCTACCCATCAAAGTCCAGCGCCAACCGCCAGGTTTTATTGTCTCATGCCACAGGATTTCATGGTCGATGTTTTGATCCAGTTGTTAATTCTCTAAAAAACAAATTCGACTGCACATCATTTGACTATCGAGGCTTCGGCGACTCAAAGTTGGACTCAGATTGGCAGGTCGAGTGGCAAGGCTATTGTGACGACGCACTTGCGGTTGCCAGTTCGCTTCGCGATCACGGCCGAATAATCGCTGTTGGGCATTCAATGGGTGGTGCGGCCTTAATTATGGCCGCGCTGATAGCACCCGAACTATTTAAAGCGCTGATTATTTATGAACCTATTATTTTTCCAGCCACATTTCGTCAGGCAGCCAAAGATTTGCATGTGCCAAGCCCACTCGTCGAAGGTGCTCGTCGCCGTCGCACAACATTTGCTTCGCGAGAAGAAGCGTTAGCAAATTATTCTTCAAAACCGCCAATGAACGTGTTCAAAAACGAATCTCTTCGTGCCTATGTCGAGTACGGATTTAATGACATCGAGGATACAAAAACTAAACAGCGTTCAGTAGTGCTCAAATGCCTTCCCGAGCATGAAGCACGAACATACGAAACTGGAGCCGCACATCAAACTTGGGATCAACTTCACCTGCTCCAAGTTCCGACTTGGGTCGTCGCCGGCGCTGTTGCGCCGAACCAACCTTCTGCATGGTCCGAATTAATCGCCAAAGAGATTCAGAACGCGAAGTTCATCCAATGGTCAGATGTTGGACACTTTGGCCCAATGCAGCAACCCGACCGGCTCGCCTCACTCATCGGCGAAGTTGACAAACTCGCATCTGATAACGCAACACCAACAAACGAATAGTGCGTAGATTGAACAACTAGTGTCACAGTCTGTTTATCCAATTCCATTGACATTGTCCCCTTCGCGCATCAGTGGTTTTCGCACATGCCCAATGCAATTTCGTTTTGCGTCAATTGAAAAACTGCCCGAGCCGCCACAGATCCATTTAGTCAAAGGCAACTTTGTACACCGAGTACTCGAATTATTGCTTGCCCACGAACCTGAACTGCGCACAGTAGATGCGGCGCGCGAAGATTTTGAACTTGCTAAAGCAGAATACGAACCATCTGCTCGATTTGTTGCGCTTGGCTTGAGCCAAGAAGATCGAGAAGCATTCTTCAAAGACTCTCGAGAACTCGTCAATGGTTATTACCGAATGGAAAACCCTCGAAACACAAAAGTCATAGGTCTTGAAATGCGTCTTGACTCTGACTTTGGAAAATTCAAACTCGGTGGCATCATCGACCGCCTTGAACACGATGAACACGGCGATCTGGTGATCAGCGATTACAAAACAGGCAAAGTGCCCAATCCAAAATACGGCGCAAACAAAATGGACAACATGCACCTTTACGCATCACTATGTTTACGTGTGCGTGGTGAGTTACCAAAAAAACTTAGACTGATGTATCTAAAGTCAAGTACCCCAATTGAAGTTGACGTCACAGATGAATCAAATGCTGCATGCGACGCGGCCGCGATTAAAACCTTTGACCAAATTGCTGAGTCATGTCAAACAGGAGAATTTGAGACCCATCGTTCAGGACTGTGCAATTTTTGTGCTTTCAAACAATGGTGCCCAGAGTTCGGCGGAGATCCAACACAAGCACAAATTCAAGCACCCGTGCTCTACCCAGCACTCGAAAAAAACTAGCGATATTTCATGAACGAATCACGCCGCGCAAAGTTCCACGCTTTTGATCAGCGAGTTGACCGTTTTCTTGAGCCAACGCGCAACTTCAAGCCAACTATTTGGCTATTTAATTGCGCGACGGCTCTTGGTGATTTTGGTCTGCTTTGGCACATCGTTGGCATCATCCGCGCACTTGCTGACTCAAGGCGAGTGCGTCAAGCACTAATTCTTTCATCACTGATGGGTATTGAGAGTTTGCTACTCAACCAAGGCATCAAACCTTTCTTCAAACGCCAGCGACCAACAGTCAAAGGTGATGCACGGTTCAAAATTCGTAAACCACGCACTTCGAGTTTTCCTAGCGGACACGCCAGTTCGGCATTTTTCGCCGCGGTTGTACTCACTGGCTGGTCAACTGGGCCAGTAATCGCGCTTTGGTTCAGCATGGCGACGGTCGTTGCGCTAAGTCGAGTCGCAGTGCGAATTCATCATGCCAGCGATATTTTTGTCGGCGCAATTATTGGCGCTGTGATGGGCATTGTCGCCCGCCTAGTTTTGAACTTGCTTTAACTAACGGCGCAAATGCGCGGGTTATTTAAACTTCAGTGGCAGTAGGTATCTCGGTATTGGTGAGCAGTAACCGAACATCTAATAACAGGTCAGCAACTTCACCAGTTGAAACAAGTTCGCGCTGCAACATTTCGCCGAGTGCCTTGTCAATAACGCTAAGGGCTTCGCTTATTACTGCTGTTTCGCGAGAATCTTTCATTTGGTATTCCTCTTTCACATTTCTCAAACTAGTTATTAACTAATTACTATTCCGAAGGCTAGTGCGGGTGCGCACGAGACAACGTCTTTGCCACCAAATTATGTCAGAAGCGTGTGCGATATTAGTCATTGCTGGCAATGTAAGTCGCAGGTCTTGCTCGCTTGTGCCTAGCATCACAATGTGGAACTTATTGATAAAAACACCGTAGTAACTGGCGCCGCAAATGGCATCGGCAAAGCAGTCGCCGAAGCATTTCATAATTATGGGGCGCGGGTGGTGTTGGCGGATCGCGATCAAAAACTTTTGAATGAAGTTGTAGCAAACTTAAATGCCAAGCGTCCAAATTCGGCTCTCGCAGTTGCGTCTGACTTATCCACTGAACACGCGAATGCAGATCTGGTTGCGAAGTCAAAACAATTTTTAGGTTTCATTGATCTGTTCTATGCGAATGCTGGTGTGGCGATGGGCACCGATCTCACAACCACCGAAGAAGCATGGGACACATCGTTTGCAATCAACGTGCATGCCCACCGATGGGCTGTGAAATATTTAATTGACGATTGGCTAGCCGCTGGTCAAGGATATTTTGTTAGCACCGCGTCGGCTGCAGGTTTGCTTACCGCTATTGGTTCTGCCCCATATTCGCTGACTAAACATGCTGCGCTGGCATTCGCCGAGTGGCTTTCAATCACTTACGGCAATCGTGGACTTCGCGTAAGTTGCTTGTGCCCGCAAGGTGTCAACACAAATATGTTGCGACGCTCAGATGAAGCAACAGCTGCCGACAACGGAAATGTTGTTCGCGCTTCTGGTGAAGTTCTCGAACCTGAACAAGTTGCACAAATAGTTGTTGATACTTTGCGCGAAGAATCGTTTTTAATTTTGCCACACCCTGAAGTTGCGCAATTCGTTGCCAAGAAAGCAACCGAACATCAACGCTGGCTTGCTGGAATGCGCAAACTGCAACTTCGAACACTAGGCGTCTAAAACTAGAACGTGCGAATAGAACGTGTGCAATAGTTTAGTCACTGCGGGCGATGTAGAAAAATACCGACGTGACGGCGTTGTCGTGTTACGAAGTGTTGTCAGTGATCAGGCGCTTGGAGAACTTGCAATTGCAGTTGAACAAAACATGCAATCACCCGGGCCTTGGGCAAATGAATATGCGGCCAACTCGAAGCAGGGACGGTTTTTTGACGACTACGTCAACTGGTCGCGATTTGACGCTTACAAAAACCATGCGTTAACTGGCGCGCTTCCACAAATAGCACTCGAACTAATGCAAACTACCTCGGGTCGATTCTTTCACGAACACGTTTTAGTCAAAGAAGCCGGCAACAACCAGATCACGCCGTGGCACAACGACGACCCGTACTATGGCGTCAATTCGAGCAACAATGTCAGTTTGTGGGTACCGCTTGATCCGATTCCTGAAAAAATCGCGCTGCAGACAATAAAGTCACGACGAGACTTCGATAAAAATTTTATTCCGCGAAGGTTTGTGGATCAAACTGCATATGTCAACGATGCTCGCGGTTACGAACAATTTCCTGAGCCGCAACTACTTGACGAATCAACAGACATTGAAAGTTTTGCAGCGATGCCAGGTGACATCGTCGCGTTTCACTTTCGAACGCTGCACAGCGCCCCAGCGACCACTGACTACGAAGGCCGCCGCCGCGTTATTAGTTTTCGGTACGTTGACACAGACGCAGTTTGGGCAACTCGCCCATGGAAGACTTCGCCACCACTCGAATCAAATTCATTGCGCCCCGGCGATTTATTAACTGACGAACGCTTCCCGTTAATCTCGCGCTAGCCAAAATTAGCTAGTGTCGTGGCCAGTTCGCGCCACTGACGCATTGGCAACGCGAGTGGATCGGCGTCAATTACTTGCACTGAAACATGAGAAGCCCCAGCGTCAAGATGGGCTTTAATTCGAGCCGTGATTGTGTCAAGAGTTCCCCATGCGACGATTGCGTCAACTAGCGCATCGCACGGCATTTTGTCTGGGCCGACTATTTGATCTTGTTTCCAGCCCAAGCGAATTAAATTATTCGCATAGTTAGGAAGTCGCGTATACGTCAACATAAATTTTCTCGCAGTCGCTCGAGCAGTCTCTGGATTCGTGTCAAACACGACTGCAATCTCTGGTGCGAGTAACGCATCGTCACCAAGAATTTTTCGCGCAGAACTTGTGTGTTCAAGCGGCACAAAATATGGATGGGCACCTATTCCCATTTCTGCAGAAAGTTTCAGCATCTTTGGACCTAGTGCCGCCAAAACCCTGCGAGGCGCAACCGTCGGCGCAGCAGCAAAAAATAGCCCGCTATCCATCGCCTTTAAATATTCGACCATTGCCGAATACGGTTTTTCGTAACTAGTCTTGTGAACTTTTTCAACGAGGTGCTGATGGCTTGCGCCGATTCCAAGGAGAAATCTGTGGCCGAATGCTTCTGTCAGAGTCCTCCATCCAGCATTCATCGTTGCAGCACTTCTTGCATACATCGACGCGATGCCGGTAGCCAATGTCATTTTTTTCGTCGCCTCAAGCAAAACTCCACATGAGGCAAACGGCTCACGATTCACAGCCTCAGGAACCCAGATGCATCTAAATCCAAGTTCTTCGAGTTCTATCGCTGCTTCTTTTGATTTTGACATCGGCTGCAGATCTAGCGCTGAAGTCCAAATGCCGACACGACCAAGTTCGAAATCAGAATATTTTTTCATTATTTAACTACCATACTCGTCATTCGTGTTACACATCAATGTGTGAAACGACTCGTAATATCAATAATTTTGTTAGCCACGATTTTTGCTTGTGGCGATCAGCAAAAAATTTCGGATGATTTTGCCACGGTGATTCAAGTCGTCGATGGCGACACGGTAGTTCTCAGCATCAATGGATCCACTGAGACGGTTCGACTGATCGGTGTGAATACTCCAGAAACGGTGCACCCAACGAAACCCGTTGAATGTTTTGGACCACAGGCATCGGCATTCATGCAAACAGTTCTCAAGCCAAAAACAAAAGTGCAGTTGCGACGAGATGTCGAAGCACGCGACCGATACCAGCGGTTACTTGTTTATCTGTATCTGACAGATGGAACATTTATCAATCAAGAATTAGTCCGCCTTGGCTTCGCGCGAACAATGAGTATTCAGCCGAACACAGCATTTGCAAGTAAATTTGCCACAGTCCAAACTGAAGCCAGCAAAAATCGAATTGGGCTGTGGCTCAACTGCTAAGTACATCTGGTACATCGCGTATAGCGCGTATAGCGCACCAGAGGTAGCGTGAAGATGTGTCGTCCGCGAAGAAAAGTCTTGTTGAACGACTTGGGCACTCGCCGCACGCTCGCCTAGTTATTTTAAGTTGTGATGACCTTGGTGCCTTTCATGCAGCAAATATCGGCGTCTACGATGCATTAAACAAAGGCGTGGCCACCTGCGCCTCGCTAATGGTTCCAGCACCGTGGGCTCGCCATGCGATCAACATTTACAACGGCGAAGACATCGGCGTTCATTTAACGCTCAACGCCGAACACGCAAATTATCGCTGGGGGTCAATTACTAATTCGGCTTCATTGGCTTCGGGCGAGGGTGGATTTCCGAGAACAATCGATGATCTTTGGGAGCATGCCGACCCTGCCGAAGTTTTGCGAGAATGTCGCGCACAAATTGAACGAGCAATCGCCTGGGGACTTGACCCAACTCATCTTGCTCCCCATTTAACCGCGATCACATTGCGACCGGAATTTTTTGATATTTATCTTGAACTGGCGATTGAATTTCGTTTGCCAATTCGTTTGCCGAGTTCAATAAATGAAGAGCAGGCTGGATTCCCATTTAGAAAACTTGCGACCAAAGAAGGCGTCGAGTTTCCAGATTTTTTTGATCATGATTGGCGACATGGAAGCCGACAAAGAGTGATGCACTCACTCGACACGCTGCGAGCAGGCGTAACTGAAATTCATGTGCAACCGTGTATCGACACACCCGAGGTGCGCGCACTTGGCGAAATCTCACAAAGTTGGATCGATGACTACGAACTCGTTGTTAATGATCAAGAAATCAGAGATGCAATAACTGCGAGTGGTGCAACAATGATCGGCTTTCGCGAACTGCGCACGCTGATGCGAACCAGCTAGATGGTCTGCTCGCTTAATATTTAACTAGCGAATTCCGGCGAACAAATCACTTTCAAGGTGCTGTGAATCTGCGGTGTGATTTTCAAGACTTGACTTTGCCAAAATCCAATCTTCAAACGGATATACATCAGCAAGTTCTTCATCGCTAAGCCCGAACCAAAATGGTTCTTTTTCGTCGACTTGTGTTGCATGCGCTCTCAGCGACCCAGAGCGAGCCCATAAATATTTAGCAATCTCTAATTTGGTCGTTATTCGGTCGTCCATGTTTGGCCGCTTGAACCAATCATCCTCATACGGCGAAGAACCACGCAAGCGCAACAGTGCTTCGTGTACTGCTGTCAATCGCGAGCGTGACCAAACCGAGTAGTACATCTTTGAAGGTTGCCATGGCTGCCCGGCATCTGGATACCAAAACGGATCACCCGCGCGATCAAAAGCTCGAACACTGATCTCATGCACCTTGACGTGATCTGGGTGCGGATAACCGCGATGGTCATCGTTATATGTCACCAACACATGTGGTTTCTCGGTTCGAATTAATTTAACGAGTCGACCAGTGGCTTGGTCCATATCTGCCATATGAAAACACTCTGGGTTCAAATTTTTTGGACTGTCAACCATTCCTGAGTCGCGATATCCAAGCATGTGTAATTTGCTAAATCCAATAATCTCAACACTGTTCGCAAGTTCGACGGGACGCACAGCCTCCATCAATTTTTGTTGAGCAATCTCATCAAGTCCATGAAACGGCATACCAGGTTCTTTGAGTGCAGGATTATTTAGATCGCCCTCTTCGCCACCAGTGCAACAAACCAACACTGTGCGTACGCCCGACTCGCTGTACATTGCAAAAGTCGGTGCGCCCTTTGATGCTTCATCGTCTGGGTGCGCATGAATAGTCATCGCGCATAACTGATTGCCTTGCGCGTCGTAGCGCGGCGAAGTTCGCAAAGTAGATTTTCTCACCTCGTGCAGGCTAGTGATCTTTGAGTTGGCTATTGATGCCGTAAACTAACTTCAATGCTGATCAAACAAAAATTTCTTGGCAATCGCGCCGCGCGTATCGCTGCGCTTTGTTCGGTAGCTTTCGCCGTTGCATCGTGTTCAAATGATGGTCGCGTACTTCGTGAAGCCGGACCTGGACAAGGTGAATCAGTAGCAATTGTCGTAACGACAGTTGCCCCACCGACCGAAGTGCAGGACACGGGTGTACAGGCAACTTTTACTGTTTCGGGAACATGGCTTGATGATGGCGCAATTGATTCGCGACACACCTGCGCTGGTGCCAACATCTCCCCTTCTTTAACTATTTTAAATACGCCAAGTTCGGCCATAAGTTTGGCGATCACAGTTACTGATTTAGCCGTTCCAGAAAACCCACTTTGGGTGGTGGCAAACATCAGTCCAAGTCAGACATCGATCCAAGAAGGCGGACTTCCCGACGGAGTAATCGTTGGAGCAACAACAAACGGCAAGAAAGTTAAAGCCGGATACAACGGTCCATGCCCCACAGATAGTGAACTACATCAATATCTACTCGTCGTCTACGCACTTGATCAAATGCTTGAGTTCACTCCTGATCCGACATCACTAACTGACGCAAAATTACTTTATGAGGCAATTCAATCCAGTGCCTTCGACTCTGCTGAAACTCGATTCTTCGCCCAAACCCCGTAACGCATCCGTGTTGCGTGTAATGATTGAGGCATAGACCCAAACATCGCGTCCCTGCTGACGGCTCTGCCGATCTGCTTATTTGAAACAGATACCGACGGTCGACTTGTTGCTGCTAACGACGCATTTCGTTTACTTGCACTCGCAGGAGCACCGCTTGTGGTTGGTACGGCACCGTGGGTGAACGCACAACCGCAAGAGCGAACCTCAGCCGAGCGCGCTTGGCAACTTGCAAAGCAAACTCAATCGCAATTTAATTTTGAGTTTCGACTTTGGCAACCCAACGGCGATGCGATGTGGATTTTAATTTCGACGCAACCACAAAAAAATAATGCTGGCGTCGTGACTAGTCATATCGGCACGGCTCACGATGTGACGCAGGCAGTCGCGCGACGCATGTTGAGTGAACAACTGATCGGTTTGCTAGACGCATCGCATGACGCAGTGCTGGTGTTTGATCGAAACGGTGGTTTGATGTTTGCCAACGACTACGCACAACGATTAGTTGGACTTAACGAAACTGCTGCACAAGGTGACGCCGCACTACAAACTTTTATTCAAGCGATTCGTGATCAACTTCCGCGTGAGATCACCACCGGCACAACATCAAATCGCTGGCAAGGCGAAGTTGGGTTTCGAAGTGCAGATGGAATTATGCGCACGCTTGACGTTGTTTTGCAGATCGTTCGAGACTCGCAAGGGGCAATTGAACACTACTC
>CAMATY010000010.1 GCA_945861325.1 Ferrithrix thermotolerans DSM 19514 | reverse complement strand
GGCAAAGGCCCAGGCTTCGTGGTTGATTTTGGTAATGACAAATCACAAACAAGCAACTCTTCAACAAACTGGGCAGCATTAGCTACAAGCGATCCGTCTCCTGACCAAATCGTTGAACCGCCATCAAAAACTAGTTCGTCTTGTCCGCCAACTTGGTTGACATACGCGATGATACATTTATTGTCACGCGCCCGAGCACTCAACATTTCGTGGCGCACATCAAGTTTGCCCCCATGAAATGGTGAGCCATTGATATTTATATTTAAAACCGCACCTAACGAAGCTTGCTCTGCAACCGGACCATCGGCTTGCCAAATATCTTCACAAATGGTTACACCAAAACAAATATCGTTTACCGTGAACAACAGATTCGCTACTCCGGGTGTGAAATATCTTTGTTCGTCAAACACTTTATAGTTCGGTAGCAAATGTTTTCGGTAGACACCAAGTACGGCACCGTTTCGACACACGGCCGCTGCATTAAAAATGTTTCCCGAAACAGAATCTCGATCGACAAATCCAATTATTGCAATAGTGTCACCGACGGATTTAACTATTTGAGCGAGTGTTGACAAGTTGTCGTCAATAAATCCTTGTTTTAAAACAAGATCTTCTGGCGGATAACCAGTCAGAGACAACTCCGGAAACGCCACGAGCTGACAGTTAGCCGCAACAGCCTGGTTGTAATAGTTAAGAATTTTGGCGGCGTTTGCCGAAAGTGCCCCGACTGTCGGGTTGATTTGGGCTAACCCAACGCGAAGTTTGGCGAAATCAGCCACAGATTCAGGCTAGCGAGAGAAAACTTCACACGCCGTTTACATTCAGACAACGCTTCAGAAACAGCAGTCGGTAAAAATATAAGCGTTACAAATGCGCCAGCGTGGCACATTTCTTACGAAGGGAAACTTCATGGCATATCAAGCTGAGTACATCTGGATCGACGGCGTCGAGCCAACACCAACTTTGCGATCAAAAACAAAGATCATTGAAAACAATTCAAAGGCACTTCCAATCTGGGGATTCGATGGTTCTTCAACAAATCAGGCAACAGGTGAAGCATCTGACTGCATCCTTAATCCAGTTTTTAGTTGCAAGGATCCAATTCGTGGTGGAAAAAATATTCTCGTGATGTGTGAAGTATTAGTTGCCTCAACTGGCAAGCCTCATTTGACAAACTCGCGAGCAGCATGTGCCGTTGTTACAAAAAAATATGCGGCTGAAAAAATGATCTATGGAATCGAACAAGAATACACAATGATGCGACTCAACGGTCGTCCACTTGGTTTTCCAGAACTTTCTGGCGAACCAGAACCACAAGGTCCTTACTACTGTGGCGTAGGTGCAGGCCGAGTAATGGGTCGAGACATCGTAGAGATTCACACCGAGATGTGTCTTGAAGCAGGTCTACATATTTCAGGAACGAATGCCGAAGTTATGCCTGGTCAATGGGAGTTTCAAATCGGTCCAGTTGATGCACTGCAAGTAAGTGATGAACTTTACGTCGCTCGTTGGCTGTTGCATCGGATCGCCGAAGATTACGACGTAGTTATTTCGCTTGATGCAAAACCACAACATGGAGACTGGAACGGCGCAGGTTGCCACACCAACTTCTCAACAAAAGATATGCGGTCAAACTACAAAGCAATCGACGACGCATGTCAAGCACTCGGAACGCGAATCAACGAGCATGTCAGCAACTACGGTCACGATATCGAAAGCCGATTGACTGGCAAACATGAAACTGCGCCGTACAACAAGTTCACATATGGTGTCTCAAACCGAGGTGCTTCTGTGCGAATTCCGTGGCAGGTTGCTCGTGACAAAAAAGGTTATGCAGAAGACCGTCGACCGAATGCAAATATGGATCCATACATCGTCACACAATTAATTCTTGAAACAGTGTGTGGAAACCCAAAGATAATTAAGACTGGTAAGACCGCACCTAAGAAGCCTGCGAAGAAAAAAGCTCGAAAGAAATAATTATTCTGCCGTCGTTACCCGAGTGATTCTCGCAGTAACGACGGCAGACTAGATTCATGCTTTCTATCCGAAACTGGGGCTGAGATGATTGAACAGCAACGTGATTATGTATTGCGAACTGTTGAAGAACGTGGCATTCGTTTGGTTCGCCTGTGGTTCACAGACGTTCTCGGAAATTTAAAAAGTTTTGCAATCAGCCCGGCCGAAATGGAGAATGCACTCAACGACGGCATGATTTTTGATGGCTCAGCGATTGATGGCTTTAGTCGTGTGCAAGAAAGTGATGTGCTTGCTCTTCCAGATGCCAACACATTTGAAGTTCTTCCTTGGGTTGACCCAAAAGGTGCAGAGGCTCGAGTATTTTGTGACGTCGCGAAATTAGATGGCACACCGTTTGATGGAGACCCGCGGCAAGTTTTACGGCGCAACTTAAACAATGCGCGCGAACTTGGCTACCAGTTCTATGTCGCACCAGACATTGAATATTTCTATTTTGATCCTCCGGCAGTTGATTCACGACCTGTTCCACTTGATGAAGGTGGCTTCTTCGATTTAACAAGCACTGATATCACGAGTTCGCTACGTAAAGAAACAATTCGAACATTAGAAACAATGAGCATCCCAGTTGAGTACAGCTTTCACGAAGATGCCCCTAGCCAACATGAAATCGATCTGCGCCACACCGATGCATTGACAATGGCAGACAGTGTGATGACTTTTCGTTTGGTCGTCAAAGAAATCGCTGCGCTCCACAATGTACATGCAACTTTCATGCCTAAGCCGCTTGAAGGTGTTCAAGGTTCTGGGATGCACTTGCACTTGAGTCTGTTCAAAGATGAGCAGAATGCATTTCATGATGCCGATGATCCATACAACTTGTCGCAAACAGCAAAACAATTCATGGCTGGATTACTGCGTCATGCCGCAGAAATAACAGCGATAACAAATCAGACCGTTAATAGTTACAAACGACTTGTGCCAGGTTTTGAAGCACCTGTACATATTTCGTGGGCGCGAAATAACCGCAGCGGTTTAATTCGCGTTCCGATTCAAAAGCGCAACAGCGAGAACGCAACTCGAATTGAATATCGTTCACCTGACCCAGCGTGCAACCCTTATCTCGCATTCTCGGTGATCCTCGCTGCTGGCTTGCGCGGAATAAAAGAAGGTTACGAACTTCCACAAGAAGCAGACGCCAATCTTTTTGAAATGGGCGATGACATGTTGGCGAAACTTGGCATAGAACAACTTCCTCAGTCAATGTCTGATGCGTTGCGCGTAATGGAGCGCTCAGAACTTGTTGCCGATGCACTTGGAGATCACATCTTTGAATGGTTCTTAAGAAATAAGCGTGCAGAGTGGCGCGGTTACAAAACGCACATCAGTCAGTACGAACTAAATCGCTATCTGCGCTCACTTTGAGAAGAAAATGACTAACGACGCGACTCGACTTCTTGCTGTATTTCCTGATCCTGCGCCGATAGACGTTGCTCGAACTTTAGACCTCTCTGGGTATTTGTGGAAGGCAGTCAAAAATAATGACGCAATTGCCCAACTTGAACCAGCAAACGGTTGGGCAGGGGCCGTCGTTGAATGCAGTGAAGATCCTGAAGCCGGATGGGCGATGTGTCGCGCGCTTCGCCGACGCGAGTTGCCGGTTACTCGAATAATTGTTCTCGTCAGTGGCGCACAACTTGCAGATCTTGAAATGCGTGACGATCTGTTTGATGACTTTTGCCTTGCGCCGATTCATCCGCGTGAACTTGACTCGCGTCTGAGGCATCTTTTCTACACAGAGTTATCTGTATCGCGAGAATCGTTAATTAAATACGGCGGCCTGGTGCTCAACACCGAAACATATCAAGCAACATTTAGTGGCAACCCCCTTGACCTGACATATATGGAGTACGAGTTGCTCAAATTCTTGGCGCAAAACCCTGGCAAAGTTTTTAGCCGCGAGATTTTGCTATCGCGTGTTTGGGGATATGAGTATTACGGTGGTGCTCGCACGGTAGACGTTCACATTCGTCGGTTGCGTGCAAAATTAGGTGAAGAGCACGCCAATCTGATTGAAACTGTGCGCAGTGTTGGCTACAGGTTCGGGCAATCTAAGTGGAGCTAAAAATACTGTTGAATAACGACAGAATTCCCAAATTGATGAAGAATACGCTCGCTGCGCGTTGAACCAGTTGCAATTTAACTTTTCGTTGCAACCAGGCACCGGCCACAACTGCAAAGCCAACTGTCGCAAGTTGAGTCAAGTCTGCAAACTCGGCTACCAAAATTGCCGTTGTCGAAATATATACGACTTGAAAAAAATTTCGTGAGACTTTTATTTCGTCTTGCTTTTCTTGTTTATCTTGGGACGAACGAAACATCAAAATACCTGATCCTAAAAACACAAAACCTACGCCGGCATGAATAGGTCTTTCTGGAAATTTTGAAAGTGCTGATCCAAATAAAACTGCAACTGTGACATGAGTGCAGTAGCCAATGCTCACACCAATCCAAACCGCTAGCGGTCGGCGCATACGAGTTGAAAGCCTCAAAGTTGCAAACATTGTTTTATCGGGGAGTTCAGCTAAGAAAATCGCCACAAACACCAGCACCGCATTACTCAGCATTAGGCAATTTGCGTGAAAACAATGGCGATACGAAAACAAATGAAAACTCAAAAACTGGCTCAATCGAGTTTTTCTAAGCGAGACTATAAGTAGTGGCACCGACTAAAACTTCAGTTACCCAAGTTGATTTAAGCCTGACGGGTATGTCGTGCAATGCCTGCGCCACCTCAATTGAAAAAGGTTTAAACAAACTCGACGGTGTAACCGCAACGGTAAATTTTGCGACAGAGTCAGCGCGGATCAAAATCGAATCAACGTCGATTGTCGCTAGCGCGTTGATTGATACAGTCACTGCACTTGGTTATGGTGCTCGCCTGCTGGCAGACACAACTCCCGAAATGCTAGAAACCGAAAACAACGACCGAGTCGCAATGTTGTTGACGCGACTGACCGCTTCAAGTCTGCTCGCACTTCCTGTTGTGTTGTTGTCAATGATCTCCAATTTAGAGTTTCGAAATTGGCAGTGGCTTGCACTTGCACTTAGCGCTCCAGTGGTGACTTGGGGTGCGTGGCCGTTTCATCGTGCTGCCCTGATGAATGCGCGTCATCGCTCAACAACAATGGACACACTAATTTCAATCGGTGTTTTTGCATCAACAGCATGGTCGGTTTGGGCAATTATCTGGGGCGATGCAGTTGAAAATATTTATCGTGGTTCGGCACATTCAACGAACATGACAAGTATGACGATGAAATCTGGAGACAGCACTCATATTTATTTAGAGGTTGCTGTTGCCGTCACCGTGTTCTTGCTCGCAGGAAGATACTTTGAGGCTCGAGCAAAAAATCGCGCAGGCGATGCATTGCGTTCTTTGCTCGCACTCAACGCCCGCACTGCAACAGTTCTTCGTGACTCAGAAGAACACACGATTGATGCAGCCCAAGTTCGTGTTGATGATCTATTGGTTGTGCGGCCCGGTGAAATAATTCCAGCCGATGGTGTCGTCGTTGAAGGTCACTCATCCTTAGATGTTTCAATGTTGACTGGCGAAAGTGTGCCGACTGATGTTGCCCCAGGCACCACGGTTACCGGCACAACTGTAAATCTCACGGGGCGACTGATTATTCGTGCTACTCGAGTTGGTGCGGAAACAACATTTGCCCAAATCACTCGGCTGGTGCGCGATGCACAGACAACAAAAGCACCAGTACAAAGACTTGCAGACCGAGTTAGCGGTGTGTTCGTGCCAACGGTCATTGGTTTGTCATTTGCGACATTCATCGCATGGTATATCTGGGGTACATCCACGACTCATGCCTTTACTGCAGCGGTCGCAGTATTAATTATCGCTTGCCCTTGTGCCCTCGGACTCGCAACGCCAACTGCGTTGATGGTCGGCAGTGGCCGTGCCGCGCAAATGGGCATCGTTATTAAAGGTGTTGATGTTTTGCAAAGCACACGACGCATTGACACCGTTGTGTTTGACAAAACTGGAACGATCACAACAGGTGTGATGCAGCTAATTGATGTTGTCGTTGCATCGGGCGCAAATCGCAGCGAGGTTCTCAAGTTGGCAGGCGCACTTGAACATGCAAGTGAACATCCAGTTGCCCGAGCCATTGCCAATGCTGCTCGCAAAGAATTTGGCACATTGCCAAATGTCAGTGAATTTGTTTCATCGCCCGGCATGGGCACTTCTGGAATTGTCGACGGACACAAGATTATGGTTGGGCGTGAATCTTTGTTTAGCAAAACTCTTGTAATTATCCCTGCAGATCTTCGTGAATCTCTTGTGCACGCGCGAAACGGTGGCAATACGGCCGTGTTAGTCGTAATCGATGGAGCAGTGAAAGCAGTTTGCGTTGTTGCTGATCAACCAAAATCGTCTAGCGCAACGGCTATCGCCGAACTTCGCAAGCTTGGCCTGCGTCCGATTCTGCTAACTGGCGACAATCATGCAACTGCAGTTGCAATCGCTCAACAAGTCGGCATTGAGGTCGACGATCAACAAGTGATTGCAGGGGTTCTTCCAAACGAAAAAGTTCGCGTTGTCTCGGATCTGCAACAACGCGGTTATGCAGTTGCGATGGTTGGCGACGGAGTGAACGATGCTGCGGCACTAGCCCAGGCAGATGTTGGAATAGCAATGGGAACTGGAACAGATGTTGCGATGCATGCCAGCGATCTGACAATTGTGAGTGGAGATTTGAGATTGGTTGCTGATGCGATTTTGCTCTCACGCGCAACATTGCGCACGATTACCGCAAATGTTTTTTGGGCATTTGCATACAACACCGCTGCTATTCCACTTGCGGCGCTCGGATATTTAAATCCGATGTGGGCTGGGTTAGCAATGGCATTTTCAAGTATTTTTGTAGTGACAAACAGTTTGCGATTACGCACAACCAAACTCACACAGCACACCGCGTTCGTACACGCAACTCGCTGATCGCCTTAGCCCGCCAGGCTCGCGCTGTGCGTTCTGCAACTCCATATCGCATTGCAATTGCTGACGCATTTTCGCCACTTGCAACTGCGCGCAAAATCGAAATGTGTTTTGGATTAATCCCTTGCGCCAATGCAACTGCAATTAGTTTGTCTAGGTTTACCTCGTCATCAAATTCATCTTGTGGTGCAATAAGTAATTCACTAAGTACAAATGGATCAATCGGAATCACTTTGTAACGCTTCGAACGATTGCCATCTACAAATGCGTAATATTCGCTGTCACGCACCAGATTTGCAGCAACCTTATTTGATCGCCGATGCCACGGATATTTTCGAATCACTCCCCATGCGCTGGGCAAAACATCGGCAATTGCTGTGTCGATTCCACCTTCTACAATCCGACCGCGACGTCGCGCAATCGCCAATAGCGGTGGCAAAATTCTTTGTAAAACAATTCGCGCCGCCAACTCGTCACTAGTCGCCTGCTTAACTAATAACCATAAATATTGATCGCCTTGCGAATCATCTCGAGCGGTATTAAAACCAGCACGAACTAAAACTTCGTCTAGATGAGTGACTCTCGGACCCGGCAAAGACCACGAATTGACAATTTCAAGCTCTCTGTTTCGCACACTGATGACTTGCCATTCTCTTATCAATCGCGAAATAGGACTAGCCGGTCTTTGCGCAATGCCTGGGCTCCATACCAGCGCTGGTTGATCTGTCTTTAATTGTTGATGAGTTGTCGTGAGTTGTGTCATGCACAACATCGTGCGAAATAGCACCACCGCGACTCGCCCGTGAAGTCTCACCGAAACTCTCACTGCCAAAAACTTCTAACTTAAAGCAAATTTAAGGAATACCGATATTTCCATTCTGGATATTTTTTATAATCAAAGGTAGTTTTTCTCTTAGCAAAACCTTGGGTTTCCATCCAACAAGATTGAAAGCCTTCGAAATATCAAAAGCAAAACCAAAGTCTCCGCCATCTGTACTTTTAACTTTTACATTTGAGTCAACCATCCCAACAAACTCTTTTAGAGAAAGTAGATTTTCTTCACCGCCGCCAGCATTAATTTTTTGTCCAAAAACTTTATTTTCAAATAATTGCTCAATTAATTGTCCTAAGTCATCAACGTGAAGTGGATCACGAAATTGCAATCCACCGCGAGCCAGGGTTGCTTCACCATTATTGATAGTTCCTTGAATAAGTGCTTTTATCCAACCTCCTACCCGATTTTCGTAGTCGGTGTAGCCAGTGGTCAAACGAATAATATTGCTCTTCGAGTGCGACTCAGAAATAAATTCGGCTACAAGCTTAGATTTCCCATAAAAATTTGCAGGAGCGTACGGAAAGTCTTCGTTAACAAGAAATTTTGGTCGGTAACCAGAATCCGTAATTATGACATCGTTCAAACCATATACAGGACCAAATACTTCTCTTGTAGATAGTTGAAACCAAGCTATTTCACTACCAGTTAAAATGTTGGCGAGATGTCTTGCGCCATTAACTGTTACGTGCTCAGTCACGGTATTGACTTGATAATTATTTGATGAACGAGCGTCAATCACCGCCAGATTTATAATTGCATCTATTTTATTTTTCTCTAAAAAATCGCTCGTCAACTTGTGAATATCTTCTTCTTTGTCCCAACCAATTACATCATGGTTCTTAATTAAATAATGGCTTAAACCAATACCGATATATCCACGATGGCCAATTAGAACTATTTTCATTGATTTTTATTTTCCTGCACCATCAATCGCGACAATACTTCCAGCCATAAATGACGCTTGATCTGAACAGAGAAGTGCGACAGCAGGAGCAATATCTTCTGGCTGACCAAGCCTTCCAGTTGGTAAATTATCGTCTAAATATTTTTGTAGCACTGCAGGATCTTCGTTTCTTAGTTTTGCAAAATAACGTCCCTCTGTGTAGATAGCTCCAGGAGCAACTGCCGAGACGATCACATTATGTTTGGCCACCTGACGACTCAGAGTCTTGATATAGCCATCTAATGCGCATTTTGCCGAAATATACGGTGCGTTTCCGCTGTAAGTAGCGGTTGACAACGTAGAGAGGTGCACAATTCTTCCCCACTTATTTTTAATCATTGCAGGAATGAATTTGCAGTTCAATTCATGACCAATTCCAACATTCAGTCGCCAGACACGTTGCCAGTCTTCGGTTGAAGAAAATATATTTGAAATTCCAAGTGAACCACCAAGGTTGTGCACGATAATGTCAGGATGCATTCCCTTTAGCTTGATTGCGTCCATCAATTTTGA
The DNA here is from genome assembly GCA_945861325.1 of Ferrithrix thermotolerans DSM 19514. GTDB lineage: Bacteria > Actinomycetota > Acidimicrobiia > Acidimicrobiales > Ilumatobacteraceae > BACL27. The sequence goes on along the minus strand of CAMATY010000010.1, from coordinate 22,987 downwards.
TGGACCATCGGAAGACATCAAATCTAAAACAAAGCAGTGGTGCTCTCTCCCATTAGCCGAAATTTCTTTGCGTAGAGTTTCGAGTTCTCCAGCAGAACGTGCCGCAAGGAGCATCGTCGCGCCTTCGTTAGCGAGACCAACCGAAATTCCTCGACCAATACCTTTGCTCGCTCCAGTTACCAAGGCAACTCTATTTTTAATACCTAAATCCATGCCTGTAAGATATCTGATTAGTAGTAGCTTCGCGTTGTTTCTGAGATCTGATAACGCGCCATAATGGGATGATGCGAATCACATTGCCATCAGGCACCCAATGCGAAATTGATCAAACCGTGACTAATCCGACAATGGGATTAGTTATTGCACCAGATATTTTCGGACTGCGAAATTTATTTGACGACCTTGTTTCGAGATTAGCCAAAGACTGGAATATGGCAGTTTGCGCTGTCGACCCATTTCCTGGTCACACTTTAGGTGCAGAGATTGAGCCTCGATTTGCTGCCGTGCCAACACTCAGTGATCAAACACATTTACGCGATCTACTTCAAGCCGCTGACGCACTTGGCACGCCGAAAGTTGGCTTAATGGGTTTTTGTATGGGTGGAATGTATTGCTTTAATTCTGCAGGCGCCGAGAGATTTCAAAAGATTGTTTCTTTCTATGGGATGATAAAACTTCCTGAAGGTTGGCGAAGCACAACACATGCTGAGCCACTTGGATATTTGCATGCAGGTCATGCTGACCGAGTCTTGGCAATTATCGGCGGCAAAGACCCATACACGCCGGCTGCAGATGTTGCTGAATTAAAAAATCTTGGCGTACGCACCGAAATTTATCCAGATGCTGAGCACGGCTTTGCACACGATGCTTCACGACCTGCGCATCGGGCACAAGACGCAATGAGTGCGTTTACTCACGCCCAAAATTGGCTGGTTAATTAGCGCTTGCTCGCGCTAGTCACGACTCGCTAGCGCTAGCTCGCACGGACGTTGAGTTTTGCGCGTGCCAAGATTCGGTATCGGCGATCGTGTTGTTCAAGCCACCCGAGCCTAATAAAACTTGCAATCGCTTTATTCACTCGTTCGCGAGATGCCCCGACCATTCCAGCAAGTTCTTCTTGAGTGATTGGCAAAACGAATTCATCTTTTCCACCTGATAACTCAAGTAGCCGTTTGGCGGTTCGACCAGTTACATCTAAAAATACGCTGTCAGAAAGAACTTCATCCATTATTCGTAACCGTGTGGCTAGCAACTTTGTAACTCCCCACAACATTTTAGGATTCGACTGCAATGCAGCACGCACCGGCGCATATGGAATCTGCAACAACGACGACGCCTCAATCGCCCGAGCCATTGCGCTTCGCTTGCCGTCATCAAGTAGCGCGAGTTCACCAAATAAGTCTCCGCACTCCATTAGCGCAAGCATGCTCTCACGGCTATCTAATGGGCGGTTACCGATCACAATCGCGATTCGTCCTGACAACACGATGTACATCGACTCTGGAGTATCGTCCTCTTTGAACAGCACATCCCCGCGTTGTAAATTTTTTACTTCGCCCTGTGCTGAAATTAAAGCAAGTACATCAGCGGATGTCTCTGCAAAAAACTCACTATCTGCAAGAAGTTGTTCGTGTGCCATTAACACTTGACGGTACTACCCTAAATGGGCGTGAACACCATGCCAACGCAAAGAGTTGGCGAGAAAATATGGACAATTGTCGTCGCCGCTGGTTCTGGCACCCGGTTTGGTGGTGCGAAGCAATTTGAACTAATTAACGATCGTCGAGTAGTCGACTGGGCAGTTGAAACCGCTCGTGCTGCAAGCGACGGGGTAATCGTAGTTTTACCTGCGACGCACGCCGAACGCGAACATGGGGTGGTTGGCGGTGCGTCACGAAGTGCATCGGTGCGGTGTGGTTTAGCCGCTGTTCCTGCAGATGCAACAATTATTTGTGTCCACGACGCTGCACGGCCATTTGCCTCTGAGTTTTTGTTTGATGAAGTTGTTGACGCGATTTGTGCAGGCGCCGACGGCGCTGTTCCGGGGTTGCCGGTTGTTGACACAATCAAATTTATTTCAAATGAAAACGTTGTGATCTCGACGCCAAATCGTGCTCAACTTGTAGCAGTGCAAACACCACAGGCATTTCGTGCGAAAATATTGCGTGAGGCACACTCGACAAATCCAGAAAGTACGGACGATGCAGCTTTGGTCGAGTCAAATGGTGGTCGCGTGGTCGTAGTTCATGGTGACCCACTTAATCGCAAGTTGACGACACCAGAAGATATCAACTGGGCTCGCGCAATTACCCGTGGCGAAGTGTAAGGATTCTGTTGTGGCGATGAAAGTTCGAGTTGGACAAGGTTTTGATATTCATAGATTTGTTGACCAATCAGATACTGATCGCAAACTCATCTTGGGCGGCGTGCACTTTGCTAACGAGCGCGGTCTAATCGGTCATAGCGACGCCGATGTGATTGCGCACGCTGTAAGCGAAGCAATTCTTGGCGCCTGTGGTCTCGGAAATATTGGCGAGCACTTTCCAGATACTGACCCGAAATGGAAAAATGTCGACTCATTAATATTGCTTTCGAACGTGGCGAAGATGGCGAATGAAAATCACTTTGAAATCGGAAATATTGATTGCAGCGTCGTTTGTGAACAACCAAAAATTTCGCTTCATCGAGATGAGATGCAAATAAAACTAAGTTCTGCTGCTGGGGCACCAGTGACCATTAAGGGTCGGCGCGCCGAAGGACTCGGGTCACTTGGTCGCAGTGAAGGAATCGCTTGTTGGGCAGTTGCTGTTGTGACTCAGAATATTTAGTTTTTGTCATGAGTCAAAATAGAAACAGTCGTCCAAATAAGCGGACTAATCGTCGTAATCCAAATAGTCCAAAGCGAATTGATTTATCTAAGCGCCCAAATCGAAAGGGCCGCTCAGCTCAAGGCAGTAATCGACCAGCGCATAAAGAACATGGCCTTGGCGGAGAACAAATTGAGGGTCGCCAAGCTGTGCGAGAGCTTCTACTCGGCGCGCGACGCAGAATTCATGAAATCTGGATCGCCAATGACATTGAGAGTAGTCCGGTGATTGACGATATTTTAGAAATCGCGCGCGATCAACGAATTCAGGTGATGAATGTTTCTCGTCGCGAGATCGAAAAAGAAGCGCGCAGCGAAGCGCCGCAAGGAGTCTTGGCAAAGGCTGCATCACTAGAAGAAACTTTGTTGGCTGATCTACTAAACGCTCCGCGCGACAAAGCGCTTTTATTGGTTGCAATAGACGGAGTTACCGACCCAGGAAACCTCGGCGCAATCTTGCGCTGTTGCGACGGTGCTGGCGTTGATGCCGTAATTCTGCCACGACATCGCGCAGTACATATCACGCCAACAGTTGCAAAAGCCGCAGCAGGAGCCATCGAATATCTAAATATGTGCGTCGTTGGTGGGCTACCAAGCGCGCTTTCTGAAATGAAATCAGCCGGAGTTGTAATCGTCGGACTAGACGACTCTGCAGAGAAAAGTATTTTCGAACTTGGAGCGATCGTTACTGATTCAATCTGTGTAGTTCTCGGCGCTGAAGGACCAGGCCTGTCAAGACTTGTGCGCGAAAGGTGCGACTCACTGGCAAATATTCCAATGCTTGGATCACTATCCTCGCTGAATGTTTCTGTTGCCGCAGCGTTGGCAACCTATGAAATTGTTCGAACCAGAAGCGTGACTAAGTGAAATCAGTTCGGCCAAAAACGCTGTCAATCCAATATCTGCCGTACAATGACCGCGAAGAAAAATCGCCGGGGTAGCTCAGTGGCAGAGCAACCGCCTTGTAAGCGGTAGGTCGTGGGTTCAATCCCCACCCTCGGCTCAAACTAAGTGCTTCAGAATTTTCCCCGTGAGATCCTGCGCGAATAAGGCACGAATCCCCAAGCCAATTTAGGTATAAACCACTCGCTTGACATAATGCGATATCTTAAATAGGTATGAGTCAAGAACAATTTCGCTCAGATCGGCAACTTTCTGATCGTCGCTCCTCGGGAAGGCGATCTTCTGGCGGTCCTTCAAACATAAATTCAACCTTGTCAATAATTATTGCAGTGCTTGCAGTTCTGCTTGGATTTTTCATATTACGAGACATCCGAAGTGGAAGTAATTCGACTCAAACTTTGCCAGCTGCGACCCAAGACACGGTTGCTACGACCGAAACATCGCTAGTTGAAGTTCCTGTTGCAACGACAATAGTGATGACTGCTTTTAAAGTACAGATCGCTAATGCTTCAGGTATCGCTGGCAGTGCCGGTCAGCTAACAACTGAATTACAAGGTCGTGGATTTATTGTCCAACCTGCAATGAACAAAAGTGAGATTACGCCCAAACAGACCGTGACTGTTGTTTATTATTTGCTCGGTAGTGAAGCAGCCGCAGCAGCAGTCGCTAAAGAACTTGGCGGAGTTGCAGTTGCCGCGATGCCTGCGCCGATTCCTACAGAAACTGGTGGACTCGGTGAAGCCAGCGTATTAATTGTGCTGGGTACCGATATTGCTGGCATTCCACTCTTGCCGAGTGCTGCAGCTGTTGCACCGGTTGTGCCAGTTGTGCCGGTTGCACCAACCACTACAACAGGCTAGAAAAAACTTTTTAAGTTATTTAGCATCACGCAAGAGTTGTAACGCAGCCTGTTCAATGCAATGCAACGGTTGTTGCATTGCGCTTTCTCGGCCAAACAACTCAACAAGGCTTATTGCACTGATCCGGTCTCTCACACCAGGATGAACTTCACCGCAAATTGCTGCGATTCGAATTTTGTTTTCGTTCGCAAGTTCTGATATCGAGCCAACTACTTTGCCAGCAAAACTTTCGCTATCCATAAATCCCTCTCCGGTGATAATAAAATCCACACCAATTAAAAGTTCATCAAGCAAAACTTCTTCTGCAACAAGATCAAAACCCGGCACAAGTTTTGCGCCGAGTGCTGCCAGTCCACCTGCAAGACCGCCAGCTGCTCCGGCACCAGATAAGGCAGCAACATTCACGCCATAAGTTTCTTGATACATCTGCACAAGCCGTTCAAGTCGAGTTGTAAGAAAATTAACTTGTGCCACGGATGCACCTTTTTGCGGGCCGAAAACTTTCGCGGCGTCTGTGAACGGAGTGGTTACATCACATGCAACTACGAAATCAACGCCCTTGAGTCGTGCTGGTGTTTGAATAGCACGAACTGCGCCAAGCCCGCCATCTGTTGTTGCAGATCCACCAAGACACACAATGATTCGCGTTGCACCAAGATCTAATGCGGCATCAATAAGTTCACCGGTTCCTGTTGTTGAAGCTGCAACAGCGTCATTTTTTTCTCGACCGCCAACAAGCAACAACCCGGATGCACAAGCCATCTCAATAATTGCCGTGCCACGATGTAACCGCCATGGTGCATTAATTGGATCACCCAGGGGACCAGTAACAAGAGTTGATCTGTTTGCGCCACCGAGAGCCTCAAGAGTTCCTTCTCCGCCGTCGGCAAGTGGGCGCTCAATGCAATCGTGACCAAGTTGCCAACATGCGTGACCAATTGCTGTTGCGACCTGCGCCGCGGTTGCAGTGCCACGAAATTTATCTACAGCCGCAAGTACCTTCATGCGTTCAGGTTAGATGAGATGGTGATCGCAAGATAACTGTTTTACGCGCCTAGCCTTAACAACAATGTTTATTAAAGGGCAACTGCAAATTTCATTGCTTACGATCGCGCTTACAAGCGGCGTGTTGTCGCTCGTGTTTGCACAACAAGGTGATGATCCGCCGACAACTACAACTATCTTTGCGACCACCACGACAGTACCCGTAACGACAACGATCTATACAAAGCCGCTTAAATATATTGTGCAAGCTGGTGACACGCTTTATGGCATTGCCTCTAGTTACTTGCTCGACATGAAAGCACTGATGGACTTAAATGGGATTACAAACTCTGATCATGTTGAGTCAGGTGATGTTCTCATCTTTCCACCAGCAAATGGGTTCGTACCTGTAGGACCTTCTACAACGATGAAGCCCTGAATTATTTCTGGCGACGCCTGACAGCGATCTCGGCGATGTCTCGCATGATTCGTGCGATGTCAAAATCTTTTGGGGTGTAAACCGCTACGACACCTAGATCAGTCAATTTCTGACGATCGTCCTCTGGGATGATTCCACCGACAACTACTGGCGAAGTTACGCCTACTTTTTTTAACTGAGAAATTACTTCGGGCACAAGCGCTAGATGCGACCCTGAAAGAATTGAAAGTCCGATCACATCAGGGTCTTCGTCGCGTGCGGAAGCCGCAATTTGTTCTGGCGTGAGACGAATTCCGCTATAAACAACTTCCATTCCAGAATCGCGCGCAGCAACTGCTATCTGCTCTGCGCCACTTGAGTGACCGTCTAGTCCAGGCTTTGCCACCAACAGTCTCGGCGGGCCACCAACAATTGTTTTTACAAAATCGGAAACATCATTTAATAGGTGGCCGTGTCTGCCCGAAACGCCGCCAACTCCAGTTGGTGCTCGGTATTCACCGAAAATATCGCGCAAAGCCTGCGACCACTCACCGGTTGTTCCGCCGGCTTGGGCAAGTTGAATCGACGGCGGCATCAAATTTGAACCATCTCTCGCCGCAGATTGTAAAGATTTAAGCGCAGAGTCGACCGCGTTTTGATTGCGTGTTTTGCACCACTGTTGCAGTGCGCTAACCATTTGATTTTCGACTTTTGGATCAACTTTCAAAATGTTGTCTGCACCGCTTAATGGCGATGGTGCCGACTGGGTGAAGGTATTTACACCAATAACTTTTTGATCACCTTTTTCAATTCTGCTTGTGCGACTTGACATTGAACTGACTAGTTTGCTTTTAAGCACATCAACCGCTTCAAAGGCACCACCGCTTGCCAGAATCTCACCAAGTTCGCCCCATGCTGCTTCGACTAACTGAGCAGTGCGTGACTCAATGACTACCGACCCGTCAAAAATATCTTCGTATTCAAGCAGATCAGTTTCAAAGGCTAAGACCTGTTGCATTCTTAACGACCACTGCTGATCCCACGGTCGCGGCAGACCCAAAGCTTCGTTCCATGCTGGTAACTGCACACTTCTAGCCCGAGCATTTTTTGAAAGTGTCACCGCCAACATTTCAAGCACAATCCTTTGCACATTATTTTCTGGCTGTGCTTCAGTTAGGCCAAGTGAATTTACTTGAACTCCATATCTAAATCGAAGTGCGCGGTCATCAGTGATTCCGTATCGCTCACGACCAATTCTCTCCCAAAGATCAACAAAGGCACGCATCTTGCAAACTTCCTCAATGAATCGAATACCTGCATTGACGAAAAACGAAATCGAAGAAAACACTTGCGGAAACTGCGAATCACTAACCTGCCCACTCGCTTTTACTGCATCCAAAATATCAATCGCGTTAGCAAGTGAGAATGCAATCTCTTGCACCGGTGTCGCGCCGACCTCCTGCAAGTGATATGAACAAATATTGATTGGGTTCCATTTCGGGGCATGAACCGCGCACCAAGCAATCATGTCGACGATTATTCGCCGTGACTGTTGCGGTGGAAAAATAAAAGTGCCACGCGATAAATATTCTTTGAGAATGTCGTTCTGGGTTGTGCCCCGTAAATCTTTTGTCTCAACACTTTGTTCGTGAGCGTTAGCAACATACAGTGCCAGCAACCATGCCGCCGTTGCGTTTATCGTCATCGAAGTATTCATCTCACCTGGTGGAATACCGGCGAGCAATGTTCGCATGTCGCCAAGGTGTGTGACTGGCACCCCAACCTTGCCAACTTCGCCTCGGGCAAGAATGTGATCGGGGTCGTAACCCGTCTGCGTTGGTAAATCAAAGGCGATTGATAATCCTGTTTGGCCTTGTGCGAGATTCGTTCGATACAACTCGTTAGAAGCAGCAGCGCTCGAGTGCCCCGAGTAGGTGCGCATTACCCACGGTTCATCGCGCTTCGCAGTTTTGATTGGATCGTTCACCAGTAGATAAGGCTAGGCGCGTAACTATTGCGATACGGCGACGGCGAGTTGCTGTAAATACTGCTCTCTTTGAACAGCTACCGCACCCAGACTTTGCAGGTGTGGCGTCATCCACTGCACGTCCAACATCTTCATTTCGGATTGTTTCATCTTTGCAACAAGAGCCATCAACGCAACTTTTGATGCGTCGCGCAATAAATGAAACATTGATTCACCGGCAAAAAGTCCACCGAGGCGAACACCGTAAAGTCCACCAGCGAGTAATCCGCTTTCGTTAAAAACTTCAAAGCTATGGGCGTAACCAAGTTCGTGAAGCTTGACATATGCCTCAATGAACTCAGTTGTGATCCAACCATGATCACGATTCGGGGAGGCGCAACCGCGTATAACCATTTCAAAACAAGTATCAATTCGCACTTCAAATTTACGCGCGCTTCGGCGCATCGACCGAGTGACGATTAGTTGATCAATCGGAATCACCGCCCGTTGTTGCGGTGACCACCAGATCAAATCAGTCGCTTGTTGATCATCAAATTCATCGCCCGAAACCATTGGAAAAACTCCGTGACGATATGCGTGGATCAAAGTCTCTGGGCTTAAATCTGCACCACGACCAACAACATCGTTTCTTGGCCATTTTGTAGAAGGTGGAAACTCCCACACCGACTCTCCCAGCGGGCTCGGTGTTGAATCCCAATTCATCAGTTACCGATTCATATTTTAGTAACTATAGAAGCCTTGTTTTGATTTTCGGCCAAACTTGCCTTGCTCGACAAGTTTCTTGAGCATCGGTCGTGGCTCGAGATTTGCAGTTTTGAACTCGGCGTGCAATGCACTGAGGATCGCCACTGAAGTATCAAGACCGACAAGATCTAGCAGTGCGAATGGTCCCATCGGAAAATTGCAGCCACCCTTCATTGCAGTATCTATGTCTTCCATGCTTGCAGTGCCTGCTTCAAACATTGCAATCGCATTATTCAAATATGGAAACAGCAACGCGTTAACAATAAATCCTGCACGGTCAGCGACTTGAACTGCTTCTTTGGCGCAGGCCTTTACAAACTCATTAGCAAACGCAATGGTTTCGTCACTCGCTGTTATCGGTCGGACAACTTCAACCAGTGGCATCAACACTGCTGGATTAAAAAAATGAATTCCACAAACTTTGTCGGGGCGATTTGTTGATTTTGCCATCTCAATTACTGGCAAGGTACTGGTGTTAGTTGACAGAACACATGAAGGCTTGGTGATCTTGTCGAGCTGCGTGAACAGTTCTTTTTTTGTCGCGAGATCTTCTACAGCAGACTCGATGATCAAATCGCAGTTCGCCAAATCTTCAAGTTTTCCGGTGACACAAACATGAGCCATGGCTGCGTCTAGTTGGTCTTGGGTGATCTTTGCTTTTGCGACTTGCTTTTTCAAACTTGCTTCGATTGCCGCTTTAGTCGCATCAGCAGTTTCTTGCGTGCGCGAGCGAATAACTACATCAATACCTGACTTAGCGATAACTTCGGCAATACCTGAGCCCATGATTCCAGAGCCAATTACCCCGACAAGTTTGAGTTGAGACGCTGAATTCATCTGTGCGACTGTACTTGCGTAAATATGATTTGCCAATCCGTAAAGCATTTATCACCTGTAATTAACTTTCAACCGATACTCTGTCGTGCGTGAATACCGCCGAAGTCGTCTCGTTGACTGATGATCCCCGTCGACTGATCGCCCTTGAAGCAGTTCATAACTTTCGCGATCTTGGGGGATACCCGACTAGTACGGGTCAATCAACGAAGTGGCGAACTTTATTTCGAGCCGATGGCCTCTACCGCCTAACAACTAACGATGCACAAATCGTGATCGACCTAGGTGTTAAAACCGTAATCGACCTGCGAACCGAAAAAGAGTTACAAACACGAGGCAAATTTCCCGTCGAGAAGTTTCCCGTGAATTTTCATCACCTCTCAATTATTGATGCAACATGGAACGACGGCGACACACCAGTGATCGAAGACACCGTTGAGTTTCTAGTGTGGGCCTACCGTGAGATGCTTGAGCACGCAAATAAAAAATTTGCTGACGCCATCAACTTGCTCGGTTCAAAAGAAGTGCTGCCGGCAGTTTTTCATTGTGCGGCTGGCAAGGACCGAACAGGCGTACTTGCTGCGTTCGTGCTTTCAATTCTTGGGGTACCTGACCAAATTATTAGCGCCGACTACGGAATAACTGAGCGCGGAATGAAACGACTGCTGATATGGGCGAAAGTTCACCAACCGGAACTGGCAGATGCATATGCAAATATGCCCGCACGATTTGCGGCATCAGACCCTCGTGCAATGGCAATCATTCTTGATGACTTAAATACTAAATATGGATCAGTGCAAAACTTCGTTCGCGAAATCGGTGTAACAGACGCAACAGCAAATACTTTGCGTTCTACTTTGCTAATAGGTTAACTAGAATTGAAATGTGGCTGTTTCTTTAGAAAGTATTCGAAAATCAGGGCCCACTGGTTTAATGTTTCACCACTTTCATGGGTCTGGACATCTAAAAAGTGAGGGCTCATTCTCTGCTGAAGAATTTGATCGATCACTAAATAGTGCGGCAAAAATTGCGACGCTACTAAGCGCAGAAACATTTCTCGAAAAAGCACTAAGCGGAAAACTTGCAGAGAACGATATTTGTTGCTCGTTTGATGACGGATTGCAATGCCAGTTTGATGTCGCTGCACCAGTTTTAGGCGCAAAAAAACTTAAAGCCTTTTTTTTCGTCAATACGGGGCCACACGCTGGACAACCATATGTTTTAGAGATTTTCAGAATTTTTAGAAATCAGTTTTTTGAGAATAAAGAAATATTTTTTGCCGAGTTTGATACAACTCTTCAAACGACTATGTCAGAAATGTTTTCAACGGCCAAGAAATCATTTCCTGAGGATTATCTAACTGTTTACCCGTTTTACACGAGAGGTGATCGTTGGTTCAGATATTTGCGCGATGAAATCTTGACTGCAGAAGAATATTTAAAGACGATGCAACTGATCATTAAAGCCCACGGCACATCGATTGACGAAATCAACCAGAAAATCACGATGAGTCGCGAATCTATTACTGATTTGTCAGATCAAGGTCATGTCATTGGTTTGCACTCACACAGCCATCCAACAAATATCACACGGATTACAACAGCAGAAAAACTTTCCGAATATTCTGTGAATTCACAATATTTGAGTAACTATCTGAGTAAAGCCCCAAACTGCATGTCGCATCCCAATGGCGTTTACGACGAGGACATTTTGAGAATTCTTCGTGAGATGGAAGTCTTCGTCGGGTTTCGCGACAATATGGATCTAGTTGTAAACCGATCCAATCTAGAAATTCGTCGCTTGGACTCGGCTTTTTTGCCTCGAGACTGAGTAACTGTTTAGCTTTCGCTAATTGTCACCTTCATGATTCGAAGTTCTTCTTTTGGTGGAACACCATTAGTCGCAGGATCATCATTGCCTGCTTTGTCAAGTGCTGGCAATGTTGTGTCTAGACCTTTTGTGACTTGACCAAACAGTGTGTAATTCGGTGGCAAAGTCACGCCTTGCTCGCCGGTAATTATAAAAAACTGGCTTCCGCTCGTATTTGGCCCAGAGTTGGCCATCGCCAGTGAACCAATTTTGTATTCACCTGCTGCTGGCAACTCATCAGCGAATTCATAACCAGGTCCACCTGAACCTGTCGCAGTCGGGTCACCGCATTGCACCATAAAAGTTGGTATTGCGCGGTGGCAAATGGTGCCATCAAAATATTTTGACCGGACAAGATTGACAAAGTTATTTACGGCACCCGGAGATTTCTTGGCATCAAGCACGACGGTCAAATCACCTTTTGATGTCGACACAACAGCCGTATAAGTTTTTGTAAGGTCAATGCACAATTTTGGTGCGGCAGCGAACTTTTGAACTTGAGCGCCCGAGCCATCAACTGGTGCACACTCGCCTTCGCCATAAACAAACGGTCCACCTGCAACTTGAGCCACTGTTGACTCAGTCGCTGCACCAGAGTCGACAGGAATCGAAGAGTCGCTAGTTGCTGTGTTGGTTTGATCGTTATTGCTAGTAAATCGGATTAGCGCAACTATCGCGAAAACTACCGCGATCAGCACTGCAAATCGGGTTATTCGGCGGCGCAACTTTTGGCGCTGAGTGTGTTGAGCAACTTCGGACTGTCGCGCACGACGATTTTCTTTTTGGCGGTTTCGTTTGTCTGTTCCCATGATCACAAAATGCTACAGGTCTACAACACCTGCACGGCTAGCGTTGAAAGCCGTGGCTTTGATAGTTCAAAAATATGGCGGTACTTCAGTGGCCGACCCTGAGAGAATGCGAAATGTCGCACGACATATTGCTGCTCTAAAAGCTGAAGGTAACCAGCTGGTGATCGTCGTTTCGGCGATGGGCAAAGCAACCGATAATTTAATGGATCTCGCACGACAAGTTTCTTCGGCGCCATCTGGTCGCGAAATGGACATGTTGCTGACCACTGGTGAACGCATCAGCATGTCGCTTTTGTGTATGGCGTTACAAGATCTGGGTGTTGAAGCAATGAGCTTTACTGGCAGCCAAGTTGGGATCATCACCGACACAGTGCACACGCGGGCAAAAATTCTTGAGATCAAAGGTGACCGTGTACGCGAAGCGTTGCGTGAAGGAAAAGTTGCGGTCGTGGCAGGCTTTCAGGGCGTAAGCACTGACAAAGAAATCACGACACTAGGTAGGGGCGGAAGCGATACGACTGCAGTTGCACTCGCTGCCGCTCTCAAGGCCGATGTTTGCGAAATTTATACTGATGTCACCGGAGTGTTTAGCGCCGATCCACGACTTGTTTCGCAGGCACGAAAATTGAAACATCTTGAGTTTGATGAAATGCTTGAGATGGCTGGCGCAGGAAGCAAAGTTCTTGCACTTCGCAGTGTTGAATTCGCACGCAATCACAATGTTCCGATTCATGTTCGTTCAAGTTTTACTTGGGAACAAGGAACTTGGGTAACGAGCGAAGAACGTAAAGGAGACAAAAAAATGGAAGATCCAATTATCTCGGGTGTTGTGCATGACGCAGGTGACGCAAAAATCACTGTGTTGGGAGTGCCTGACCAACCTGGCGTTTCTGCCGCGTTGTTCGAACCACTGGCAAATGCAAATGTCAATGTTGACATGATCGTGCAGAACACTTCGACTTCAGGCACAACAGATATTTCTTTCACATTGCCAAAAACAGATGTTGCAATTGCCGAGCCGATTGTGCAGCAAATCGCCAAGCAGGTAGGTGCGACGGGCGTAACACAAGATATGAACATCGCCAAGGTTTCGCTCGTTGGTGCAGGAATGAGATCAAGTCCAGGAATTGCCGCCAAAATGTTTCGTGTGCTGGCCGACAATAAAGTCAACATCGAGATGATTTCAACCAGCACAATCCGCATCTCTGTCGTCGTGGCGGCACCGATGCTTGAAACAGCGGTACGCGCATTACACACAGCGTTCGATCTTGATAGTGGCGAAGAATATTCAGCACCGCTTCCTGAACGCAAGTAGGTTTTTCAGAAATATGCAAACACGACGCTCTCATCATTTGCCGTGGCGCCGCGCCGGCAATCTTGCCGACAATGACTTAAGTGCTGACGATGTAGTTCGCGAAACTGGCTGGGTTTTCAATAATCAAACGGGTGACGAATTGAATCTCAAAGAATTTGTTGCCACGGGTGATAGAGAAGTTCAGCGGTATATTCGCTTGCTCGAACTTGAAAATATTTCTTTTGAATCATCGACGCTTCTTGAAATTGGAAGCGGAATCGGCAGGATGACTTCGACTTTTACTAATCGCTGCGAAAAAGTTATTGCCGCCGATGTTGACTCGGCATTTCTCGAGCGATGTCGCCAGACTGTAGCGCGCCTCGGGCGAATTGATCGCTTAAACACATTGCACGTGATCAACGGACGAACACTTGGCCTCAACGACAACTCGGTCGATATCGCATTTAGTTACATCACTTTGCAACACTGTCAGCCTCAAGACGCGCTCGAACTTGTAAACGAAGCTATCCGTGTTACTCGCAGCGGTGGCACAATCATCCTCAATTTTCGAACCTGGGTCAGAAGCGACATCGCCCTCGTACCGCTAGGCATCATTATGCGTTCCCTATGGAAGGTTTCGATTATTGGTCCTCGTCTTGCACGTTGGCGATGGTCGACAAGATTTGGATGGCAAGCCAACCGACTCAAGCCGGATACCGTGTTAGCAAAAGTCGCGCCGCAACTAACCGAAATAAAAGTATTCCATTCAAAAAAGCGAACACTAAAAGTACTAACCACTGGCAAAAACTCGATAAAAGTAATCCCAACAAACCGAATTAATCCAAGCCACTGGTGGTTAGTCGCTCAAGTATCATAAATGCGTGGCAAAAAAATTATCACTCGGAATAGTTGGCGCGACAGGAATGGTCGGCAGCGTGATGCAAACGTTGCTAGTCGAACGAAACTTCCCAGCGACATCAATCAGATTTTTTGCTTCAGCCAGGTCCGCCGGCAGTGTCGTTGACTGGAACGGTCAAAAAATAACTGTTGAAGATGCCTCAACAGCTGACACAAGCGACTTAGACATTGCTATTTTTTCAGCCGGGGCAACCACTTCGCGTGCAATTGCTGAAATTTATGCAAAACGCGGAGCGATCGTAATTGATAATTCTTCAGCGTGGAGAATGAACCCTGATGTGCCGTTAATAGTTTCAGAAGTCAACCCTGAAGATATCGCTCAGGCGAAACTTGGTATTATCGCGAATCCGAATTGCACAACTATGGCGGCGATGCCGGTGCTCAAGCCGTTGCATGATGCAGCAGGTCTCGTTCGAATGGTTGCAAGTACATACCAAGCAGTTAGCGGCATGGGTGTTTCTGGAGTTGCCGAACTACATGATCAAATCAAACTCGGTGCCCCAAATGCAAAAGATCTGACCTACAACGGTGAAGCAATTTCATTTCCACCGGCTGTGAAGTTTCCAAAAACGATTTCAAACAATGTGATCCCGTTTGCAGGCACCTTGGTAGATGACGGCATGTTAGAAACTGATGAAGAGAAAAAACTTCGTAACGAGAGTCGAAAGATTCTGCACATCCCAAATCTTCGCGTATCAGGAACTTGTGTGCGCGTACCTGTGTTTACTGGTCACTCGCTCTCACTAATGCTTGAGTTTGATCGTGCGATCACTCCGGCTGAAGCAACAAAAATTTTGTCAAGCGCAGCAGGTGTGAGTCTGATGGATGTGCCAACTCCATTAGATGCAGCAGGCAAGAACGCAAGTTTCGTTGGAAGAATTCGACAAGATCATTCAGTCGACGGAAATAAAGGCTTGGTGTTGTTTGTTTCGAACGACAATCTTCGCAAAGGCGCCGCGCTCAACGCTTTGCAAATTGCTGAAGTAATCGTCAGCAACCGAAAATAATATTTAAGCTTCGACCGGCAGACCTTCGTGCCATTGCTCGCCAGCAGCAATCGCATTCGCCGCACGACGTAAACGCAACGAGTCAAGCGGCTTAATCAACCAACCCTGTGCTCCACTTCGCCGAGCGAGATGAACATCGGCGACACGATCAAGAAGCATTAAAACTGGTACCTCTGGTGCTCGCCCATCGCTGTTATCCAAACGCAAATCCATTGTTACTGCCATCGCTCCCATTGAGCCACTCTGTAAATCAAGTACCGCTAAATCTGGAGTCCGTTGCTTTATGGCTTGCGGCACATCACGACCATCACTGCAGACGACAAACGAGGTTTCAGGCGATCCCAGCGCGGCATGAACTTCGTCGAGAACCCACTGAGCATCGGTCGCAAGCAAAATGTGCACGCGCAAATGTTAGCGTAAGTTTCTCAACACACCCTTCGGAGAGTTAATTGCTCACAGCAGCCAGTCAATTGCGAACGTTCGTCAAGGCCGGAGTTCTGATTTTGTTGACGACATCGATCTTTGCTGTTGCTGGCGCCGCTCAAGCACAAGATATCTCGTCAGGTCAAGCAATAGATCTTGCACCTGTTGATGTTGTTGAAGTCAATGGATTGATAGATGAAATAGTGGTGCACGACATTGAACAAGCAATTGACCGCGCCGAAAACTCAACTTCGCAAGCAATTATTTTTCAGGTCAACTCACAGGGTGGTGTTGTTTCTTCGGCTCGACTGACACAGTTATTTAATCGCATTATTAACTCAAAGATTCCGATTGGTGTTTGGGTTGGACCAACAACCGCCCGTGCATACGGTGCCGCAGCACAGCTGTTGGCAGTTGCCGATGTTTCGGCGATGGCCGATGGCACGCGCATCGGCAGAACCGGAAAATTACTTTCAACAACTGCTGGTCAAGTAAGTTTCGGCGATGCCTCGACAAAGTTGCGAACCTCAACATTAAATTCACAGGAGGCGAAAAAACTCGGTGCGCTGAAACTCACCACAACCGACGAGGGCGTTCCGGTATTGCGCAATATGTTGCTCGCCCTGGACGGTCTAACAATTAAAGGCAAAACCTTAGACACAGTTGTCGAAGTCAAAGACGAAAACGGACAACTGGTTAGAGATGCCGCAACAACACGATTCTTTAAACTAGGGCTGTTAGAGCGCTTGTTGCACACGGCGGCAAGTCCACCTGTGACGTATTTATTTTTCATCATTGGGCTTGCGTTGTTAATCTTTGAATTTTTTACGGCAGGCATCGGCATTGCCGGGGTAGTTGGTGCAATTTGTGTCGTGTTCGGCAGTCACGGACTGGCAACGCTGCCGCTGCGTGGCTCGAGCCTCGTGTTGTTATTAATCGCAATGCTGATACTGGCCATTGATGTGCAGGTTGGTATACCGAGATTTTTTACGGGCTTAGGTCTGACGCTATTTACAATTGCCAGCTTGACATTGTTTCGACCGAGCGACGGTGGAGACGTGAGACTTTCGTGGCTGACACTTGCTTCTGGAATTGCAGCAATTTCACTTGCCTTTGTTGTCGGTATGCCGTCAATGGTTCGAACAAGGTTTGCTACACCGACGATCGGGCGTGAGTGGATGATCGGAAGCACTGGTATCGCAGTTGGTGAAATTAATCCACTTGGCGTTGTCAGAATCCACAATGCAAACTGGCGGGCACGAACAAACCGTTCAACACCAATTGATGACGGTCAAGAATTAAGAGTTGCCGCAATCGACGGCGTGACCCTTGAAGTTGAACCCCTTGAAGGTGCTGCTCGCGACTATCGCGAAATGCGCAAGCCTAAATAATTTTTTGTGCTAGTTAACTAACTAATTAACGATCTAGTCGGGCGCCACCGACACGCAAATCCCCAGATCGTTTCGTAACTCCACGGCTATCCAAGGCTTCAAGTAATGGCACTGCATGTTTACGAGTAATACCAAGGTGCTCACGAAACTGAGAAACAGTAAACCCATTTGGATTGGCTATCAAAATTTCGACGACACTTAATCGCGCCGTTTCTAAAGCCGAAATATGAAACGCAACCCCGTCAACCTCAACCAATACACCACGCTGAACAAGTTGGCGAACAGTATTGCGGTCGAGTGATTTAGCGTCAGGTGGTGTCAACCCAGCGTGAGCAAATAACGCAACATATGGATGATCGACGATTGAACTAGCGCCTTTTATGCACGCTCGACCCATTTCAACAATGACATTTGGCAGTGTTGTCACAACTGACTGTTCATAATTTTTCAGTCGGGTGATCTCGATGCCATCGGGTTGCTTAGTTAATCGTGTTGCTAAATCTTTTCTCAGTGCATCGTGCAACTCATCCGAAGTTAACCACTCACCCACTACTGGTGGACGAACTTCTCCGGTCAACAGTTCAAAATCACCGACCGTAATCCACTTATGTTCGGCAATTAATCGATCTGTGGAGTGATCGGGTTTTGCACGTGAGACTCGCAGCACAGGATGAATGTCAAGTACTTCGCCACCACCAATGGTTTCTTGGCGACCAGATTCGCGAAGAATGTATCGGTCGCCTGGCAAAATTGCGAGAGACGAACTAATAGCAATCCGCACATAGCCGTTCTGATCAGCACTTAATTCACGGGTGCCAATCAGCCTGATCTTGGCAGAGAATTCTCCTGAGCCGATATACACCGAGTAACTTCCGCGTCGAGTGACACGATGTTTGAGATTCGGAACAATTTTTAAAGATGCATCAAACATTGAAGTTGGTTTCGAGTGTTTTGAATTCACAAGCGCATCACCGCGATTAATTTCTTGATGTGAGATACCAACTAGGTTCAACGCGCATCTGTGTCCGTCGTCAAGTGTCGTAACAGCTTTTTCGTGCTGTTGAATTTCGCGAATTCTAACTTTTTGTTGTGTTCGCACAACAACGAGTTCATCGCCGACTTCTAGCGAGCCATCTATCAAAGTTCCGGTGACAACTGTGCCCGCGCCCTTTGCTGTGAACGAACGGTCAATCCACAGTCGAGGTCGTTGCTTTACGGCTGAATTATTTTTTAGTGAATCACTTGCAACAAGCTCATCTAGCGCTGTTCGAAACTTGTCTAGCCCAATTTGTGTCGCAACTGAAGTTGAAATAATTTCAGCATTCTCCAAAAACGAACCACTCACGAACTTCGCTATTTCATCGCGGCGACTACTTTCTAAAACATCATCGATCAAATCAACTTTTGTTAATGCGATCACCCCCAAGTTGACATCAAGAAGTTTCAAGATCTGAAAATGCTCCTCAGTCTGTGGCATCCAACCTTCTTTGGCGTCGACGACTAAGACACATCCATCAATCGCCCCAACTCCTGCCAACATGTTGCGTAAAAAACGAATGTGACCCGGCACATCAATCAAACTTGCAACGGCACCTGACGGCAGCACAGTGTGCGCAAATCCCAGATCGATAGTCATGCCACGGCGCTTTTCTTCTTCCCATCTATCAGGATCAATGCCAGTTATCGCACGCACCAGCGAAGATTTACCGTGGTCAACATGACCCGCAGTTGCAATTACTGTCATCGCATTTAGCCAGAAATATCGCGCAACGCATCAACCAATATCTGATCGTCTTGTTTGCGCACGGTTCGTAGATCAAAATATGTTTTTGCATCTTTTACCCGAGCAATAACCGGCACTTGATGACCGCGCAATTTTTTGAGGTGATCACCAGCGATTACAACACCCACCGAAGCAATAGTTGCCCCTGGTGCTGACCCTGCCCCAGGAATTGATTCAAGTTCACAGACTTCGCCAACACCAGACTCGGTGATAATACTTTCGGCACGCGTTTTTAAATCAAAGATAGGTGTAGTTGCCATTTTCCAAAAAGCAATCTCAGATGTCGCGGTTCGACGCAGATATGCAAGTGCTAAAGATTGCAGCGAAAGCATCGTCAATGAACCTGGCCTTAAAGCTCGCGCCAGTGGATGTTGTGCACACGCATCAACAAGATCTGCGCGACCGGCAATGATTCCAGATTGTGGTCCACCAAAAAGTTTGTCACCGCTGAACATCACCAGCGACGCGCCGTCACTCAAGGTTTGTCGTGCAGCAGGTTCGTTAGTTAACCAAGACGGTGCTCGGCCATCAAGCCATGGGCAGGTGTTATCGATTAACCCCGAGCCAATGTCGGCAACAACCGGCACTGACAAAGTTGCTAGTTCGCGCATCGGAGTATCTTCAACAAAACCTGACACGCGATAATTCGACGGATGAACTTTGAGGACTAGCGCAATATCATTGCCGCGTTTGTCTATGGCTTTTTGATAGTCGCGAAGTCGCGTGCGATTAGTTGTGCCGACATCAACTAGTCGCGCCCCAGATTGCTCTGTTACTTCAGGGATGCGAAAGTTTCCACCAATTTCAACACTCTCACCCCGCGAAACAGCTACATCTCGAGAATTCGCGAGCGCTGCAACAACTAATAACACAGCAGCAGCATTGTTGTTGACAACGATTGCTGATTCAGCACCGCAAAGAAGTGCCAGCAACTTTCCGACTGTGTCTTGGCGCGAGCCGCGTTCGCCAGTCAACATATTTAATTCAAGATTTGATGCACGATCAGATGTGTGTATCTCAATCGGCGCACGACCAAGGTTTGTATGCAACAAAACTCCAGTTGCATTAATGACATCACGCAATAAAGTTTGAGAAAACTCGGTGGCCAATTGATCAGCCTGTTGCTGCACATTTGATACCGAATTTTCAGCGATCGCACGTCGCGCACAATCAACAAGAATTGCATGTGGCAGAGAATGGCGAATCGCCAGCTCTCGTGCGAGTGCATCCACCGAAGGTGGGCGCCCCGCGGTGTCGACCGACACGCGATTCATTGCTTTGAACCTATCGGCGAACAGCCATTGAAAAATCACAGCACAAAAACATCAGCGAATTTGACAATGATGTTTCAGCGTCTGGCAATGCGTATTCTCGTTGATGTGACAAGTTCAGAAGCAAATGCCAAAAATAACTCGAGCGATAAAAGTGCGCTTCGCCCAGCAGCCACGGTGATGCTGATCCGCGATATTGAAAACGGGGAATTTGAAGTTTTCATGTTGCAACGCACTCTGAACGCCGCTTTTGCTGGCGGAATGTATGTGTTTCCTGGTGGACGAGTTGACGAACTAGATGGAATCGAAGAACTAGAACAACTGTGTGATGGTCTTGACGACAAGCATGCAAGCGGACTGTTACAGATTCCGAGTGGTGGATTGGCTTACTGGGTTGCGGCGATTCGCGAATGTTTCGAAGAATCTGGCGTGCTTTTGGCGCGAAACTCGCAAACAAAACAGTTAGTTGCATTTGATGAGCCGGCGATAATTCAGCGTTTTGACGAGGCTCGACTAAAAATTCACGACTCATTGCTGAGCATTATTGATTTATGTCTTAGCGAAAATTTAAGTCTGGTAACTGATTCAATTTACTACGTAAGTCACTGGATAACACCAGTCGGCGAGGCGCGCAGATTCGACACACGATTTTTTGTAGCGCGAGCACCAGAATCTCAGGAACCGCTACATGATTCGCAAGAAACAATCGCCAGTTTGTGGGTGCAACCTCAAGATGCTCTCGACAAACTCGCACGAGGAGACCTAGCAATGTTTCCGCCAACTTCAGAAAACTTAAAATTTCTCGCCAACTTTAAAACGACCGCTGAAGTCTTAGCGGCTGCAAAAAAAGTTTCAAACCCAGTGGCGATATTGCCACGCTTGCGCACAAACAGCGACGGCAAAGTAATCGGCGTGTTAATGCCCAACGACCCTGACTACTAGTCGAGAACTAGTTATTTTGCCGGTTTTTCGCCGAGTGCGAGCGCAACAGTTTCAAGCAGTCGCGCCGAACAACCAGCCATCTCAGCAACAGGCACTGTCTGAGAAATAATTTTCTTAGCAATTGCACGAAACACTTCTGCTGCAATTCCCGAACCATTTATTGCCACAGGCTCGCCATTGTCTCCACCATGTGCAACTGCGCTCTCAATTGGAATCTGACCAAGTAATTCTGAACCAATTTCTGTTGCTAAATTTTGTCCGCCACCTTGACCGAATAATTCGTAACTAGTTCCGTGCTCACAGGTAAATGCACTCATGTTTTCGATCACGCCAGCGATTCGTAAAAAACTTCTGCGTGCCATATCGGCTGCACGAATCGCAACTTTTTGTGCCGACACTGCCGGTGTCGTGACGATAATTAAATCGGTGCGTGGCAACATTCGCGCCAAACCCATTTGCACATCACCAGTACCTGGTGGCATATCAATCAACAAATAATCCAAATCACCCCAGTGCACATCTTTTAAAAACTGTTCAACTGCTTTTGTCAGCATCAGTCCGCGCCACATCAACGCAGTACTCTCGTCTTCGACAAGCATGCCAGTACTGACAACTTTCAAAACACCTTTGCCAACCACGCGTTGGTTCGGAATCATTTTTGGTTTATCGCTTCCGGCGACGAGTTTGGCCTCAAGACGATCAGACATATTTAGCATTCGCGGCACCGAAAATCCCCAGATGTCTGCATCTAAAACCCCGACCGTGTGCCCTTGATTTGCAAGTGCGGCTGCAAGATTTACCGTTACTGAACTTTTTCCGACTCCGCCTTTGCCGCTAGCAATTGCCAAGATTCTTGTGTTCAGCGGTATCTGTGTTGCCGGAGCATTCTCCTTGGCATTCCATCTGGCGCGAGTCATAACCGCAGTTCGCTCATCAGAATCCATCTCGCCCCACTCAATTTTTACTTTTGTAACTCCAGGGTGAGTCGTGACTCGTGACTCAACATCGTTTTTGATTTGCACCCGCAACGGGCAACCTTTAATTGTTAATTTCACGCCGATCGTGACGAGACCTTCATCAGAAACTGTCACACCCGTCGCCATGCCCAGATCAACGATGTTGTCGCCGAGTTCGGGGTCGATTACGGCACGCAGAAGGTTCGTCACCTCTGCAGGGGTCGGGGGCTGCACTCGGCGGCCAGTCATGACTATAAAACTACCTGACTAACTAATCGTTGGTTCGTTGCATATATCGGGTCGGGGCTAGTTTCTCGGGGCTAGTTTCTCAGTCGTGTGTGGAGTGCATGCCAAACGATAGTCTTTTAATACATTCGAATAACCAAAACGGAGAACCTCAGATGATCACCCTTACAGACAAAGCAGCAGTCAAAGTCAAGCAACTTCTTGAATCCGAGAATGCAACCGAACTTGCGTTGCGTGTTGCAGTTCGTCCTGGTGGATGCTCGGGTTATTCATACGAAATGTTTTTTGATGGTGAATTTGCCGCCGATGATCTTGTTCAAACATTCGGAGATGTAAAAGTTGTTGTTGACCCAGCGTCGTTGCAACTTCTTGAAGGTGCGAATCTTGACTACAACGATGGATTACAAGATGCGGGTTTCAAGATTACAAATCCAAATGCTTCGCGCAGTTGTGGTTGTGGTCAAAGCTTTAGCTGATACCAA
>CAMATY010000009.1 GCA_945861325.1 Ferrithrix thermotolerans DSM 19514 | reverse complement strand
AACTTTACGGTGAGAAACAACAAAGCAATAAAATTTACGGCATCGTCAAACAGCATGACGAACTTGAAATTGCAATAGTTAATGCGGCAATTCAGCAAAACAAGCCAGTACTTGCGATTTGCCGTGGCATGCAGATTCTTAATGTCGCTCTAGGCGGAACCTTGTATCAAGATCTGGGCGAGGTGCTTGCAGATGGCGAAGCACATTGGAATACTTATCACGAAATTTTGCTAACCGCTAACAGCCGAGTTGCTATAGCTATGAGCACAACTTCGCCTAACAGATCGCATTCATTTCACCATCAGGCACTCAATAAAATTGCCGATGATTTGGCAGTTACAGGTCGAGCCCTCGATGGTACGGTCGAGGCTGTTGAACATAAATCTGCAAAATGGATTGTTGGCGTGCAATGGCATCCAGAAGACGACGCTGCGATCGAACCCGAGCAGCAAAACTTATTTGTGGCTTTTGTGAAGGCTGCTAAGAACTAGTCGCCTGTAACAAAATAATTTGCTATTAAATTATTTTGAAGCGAGCTGAGGGAGATTTGAAGTTAAGTCAAGCAACAAACTTGGCAAGACGCCAATCACCAAAGTAACCACAACCGCGATGGCGATTGAAATTGCAGAAAAGAACGACACCTTGAACGGCTCGGTTGTCATTGCCTCGCTCGACCACATGCTGACCATGATTCGCAAATAAACAAACGCCGCGATCACTGCACAAACCATCGCAATCACGGCTAATCCGTAGCTACCGATTGCAACCGCTGCTTGAATTATGCCGAACTTGGCAACAAAGCCGCTCGTCAAGGGCACACCCGCTTGGGCTAATAACAGCACCGTCATCGCGAGAGCAAGTAGCGGTTTGCGTTTTCCGAGACCTTTGAACGCATCAAGAGAAGTCGCTCCATCATTTGTGTTTTGAGCAACAACAGTAACGACACTAAATGTGCCGACGACTAGCGCAGCGTATAACGCAACATAAACCCCGATCGCGATCAGCCCATCTCCGACATCGGGCGATGATCGATGCGAAGAAACTTCTAGACCTACAAGGATAAAACCAGCATGACTGATAGACGAATACGCGAGCATTCGCTTGACATCTACTTGGATAATCGCCACTACTGATCCAACAATAAGTGTCAGTGCAGACAACACAAGCACGACTGGTCCCCAATCGTCGGCTCGTGATGGAAATGCAGTAACAAATACGCGGACAAGAGCGACTAGTGCGGCGACTTTTCCGACGGAGGCCATGAATGCTGTAACTGGTGTTGGCGAACCTTGATAAACATCGGGGGTCCATGCTTGAAACGGCACAAGTGAAACTTTGAAACCAAATCCGATGAGCATCAGACCGACACCAACAAGTAACAGTGTGTCGTTGCGCGGAACAGTTATATAAGAATTCAAAGCAAGATTTATATCAACCAAACGAGTTGACCCCGTCGTTCCGTAGGTGAGAGCGACCCCATATAAAAAGAATGCCGAGGCAAAACCACCAAGGATAAAATATTTCAATCCTGCCTCTTGACTCTGAGTGCGCTTTCGATTGCTCGCGGCCAGTAAGTACAGCGAAAGGCTGAGAGTTTCTAATCCAAGGAATAAAACAACCAAATCATTGGACGCCGCCATCACAATGCCGCCAATGGCTGCCGTCAAATAAAGTGCGTATATCTCTGGCGAGTCAGCATTCTCGCTGGCGAGGTAGTCACTTGTCACGAGACTGACTAAAACCACTGCCGAACAAATTGCAATTGAAGCAAGCACGGCGAAATGATCAAGTGCGAGTGCGCCACCAACAAGAAGTTTCGGACCAGAACTAGAAATATCACGCCACAAGAAAACCAACAGCACGATCGCGGTCAGTGCAATTACTGCGCTGGCTAATCCATAACCGCCACGTCGCCATTGTGGTGTTAATGAACCGACGAGCAATAACAGCAGTGCCCCACCGAGCAGAACAACTATTGGCGAAACTGAGAACCATTCAATTGCTGGTCCAACAAATGTTGCTACTTCATCGTTCACTTAGTTTGTCCTTCTACATGACTAATTAGCGCAGCCACACTTGGTTCAATTCGATCAAGAATCGGCTTTGGATAAATACCAGAAACGACGATGATCGCGACAAAGACCGACATCAATAACCCTTCACGAATTGTAATTTCTTTAAAACTTGAATTTGCTTCATCAGGTTCACCATGAAATACACGCTGATACGCCCATAGCAAATAAAGCGCAGCCAGTACTACTCCAACTGTGGCGACAACGGTCCACCAGCGTGCTGGACCAAACGAACCAATCAGAATTAAAAACTCACCGACGAAACCGTTGAGTCCTGGCAAACCAACTGAAGACAACATCACAACTGTAAATACGCCAGCAAATATCGGTGCGACATGTTGAATTCCGCGAAGTTCTGCGATTTCACGAGTATGTCGACGCTCGTAGATCATGCCGACGAGCAAGAACAACGCTCCAGTTGAGACTCCGTGATTTACCATTTGCATTACAGCACCAGTGACGGCCTGTGAACTCAATGCGAATGTTCCGAGCACGATAAAACCAAGGTGAGCAACCGATGAATACGCAACGAGTCTCTTGAGGTCGCGCTGCATCGTTGCAGCAATTGCGCCGTAAATAATTCCGATTACGGCGAGAGTAAAAATCGCTGGTCTTGCCCACATCGCCGCTTGTGGAAATAGGTAAACACCGAAACGCAGAAAACCGTAAGTGCCCATTTTCAGCAACACACCAGCGAGAATTACTGAGCCACCAGTTGGTGCTTGGGTGTGGGCATCAGGTAACCAAGTATGAAATGGGAACAGTGGCACCTTTACTGCAAAGGCAATAGCAAAAGATAAGAACAGCCATCGACCTGCGGTTGTTGAAAAATTTGCGCCTTCGGCAATTTTGACGAGATCAAATGTCACAACTCCGAGGTCTCGGTGTGCAAGTACGACTGTCGCAATTATCCCAACGAGCATGAAGGCCGAACCAGCCATTGTGTATAGAAAGAATTTCAATGCCGCATAAATTCGTTGGTCGTATCCCCAGCCAGCGATTAAGAAATACATCGGAACCAAGACGATTTCGAACATCACGAAGAACAGAAACAAGTCAAGAGATAAAAATGAACCCATTACTCCAGCTTGCAACAACAACATCCACGCAAAATATGAGGTTTCATCGTGATGCGGGTCAATGCCAACAATTACTAATGGAAATAAAATTCCGGTTAGCACTACCAAGAACAGCGAAATGCCGTCAACACCGAGGTGCCATGAGATTCCCCACTGCCTAATCCACTCGTGTTGCGAGACAAATTGAAACCCCGCCTCGCCAGACTTGAATACACCAAGTAGCCAGAGCGATAACGCCGCAGTTGTAACACTTGAAATTAGTGCGCTGAGTTTCATCCACTCTGGTCGAGATTTACCGAGTAGTGCGACAACTATTGATCCGATTACCGGCAAAATCACCAGCATTGTCAGAATCGGAAAGTTCAGAACTTCGGTATTTGCTGAGATCACAACAGTGCTCCCCGCAACAAGAACCAAGCTAGAACGACAACGGCGCCGAGACTGATCAATAACGCGTACGCTCGAACGAATCCATTTTGCGCACGACGCAAAGAACTTGCAACACGCCGAATAACTGATCCGACTCCATTGACGATGCCATCAACGATGTTGGTGTCGATCCATGCGAGCAAATTAAAACCTGCCGCGCCTGGGCCAGCGATAAGCCGACTTGCAGCAGCATCGTAATACCACGCTTGCTCAAGAACTTTGGGCTCAACCACTTTTAACCAAGACTTTGAATAAACAGCAACCGACGCCGCGATTCCAACTATTGCAATCACGATCGCCACAACTAGCAATAAATATTTATTTTGATATGCCCAAGTCTCGTAAATATGCGCCTCAGATTCTTCAACTACTGGTGCGAGCCAGCGCTCAAGAAAATTGAAGTTCTCACCAAACGGCAATTGCATTGCACCACCGACTATGGACAGCAACGATAAAACTACAAGTGGCGCCAACATCACTTTCGGGCTCTCATGCGGAGTGATGTCACCGTGCGCACCGTGTTCGGCGCTGTGATCGTTCCAATTTGCTTTGCCGTAAAAAACCATGATCACTTGGCGAGTCATGTAGAAAGCTGTGAGCAGTGCAGTTATTAATCCAACTACATAAAGACCGCGGTTGTTGGCATAAACATAGAGCAAAATCTCATCCTTCGACCAGAAGCCAGCAAACGGTGGCACGCCAGCGATTGCTAACCAACCAATAATAAAAGTGAATGCTGTAACCGGCATCACCTTGCGCAATGCACCCATCCGACGCATGTCTTGCTCGTGATGCATGCCGTGAATTACAGAACCTGAACCGAGAAACAGCAACGCTTTGAAAAACGCGTGAGTCACCATGTGAAAAATCGCAGCAACATAGGCACCTGATCCGACTGCCAAAAACATGTATCCCAATTGTGAAACAGTGCTATACGCAAGAACTTTTTTGATGTCATTTTGCGCAACGGCAACTGTTGCTGCGTACAGCGCAGTGGCTGCACCAACCACAGCAATCACTGTCGGTGCCCACTCGTATGAGGCGTGCAGAATTGGACTCATTCGAGTCATCAAGAACACGCCTGATGTAACCATCGTTGCTGCATGGATTAATGCCGAAACTGGTGTTGGTCCTTCCATTGCATCTGGCAGCCAAAGATAAAGCGGAAGCTGAGCGCTCTTGCCACACGCGCCAACGAACAACAACAACCCGATTGCTGTTGCCGTAACTTGAGCAAGTGCGCCACTACGCGCAGATTCATTTATTGCCCCGTATGAAAGCGTGCCAAGACTATGAAATGCAAGAAACATTGCGGTCATCACACCAAAGTCGCCGATGCGATTCGTTACGAACGCCTTCTTGCCAGCGACTGCCGCACTGTTGCGCGTATGCCAGAACGAAATTAAAAAATAGCTACACGCACCGACACCTTCCCAACCTAAGAACGTAACGAGTAGATTCTCGCCAAGCACCAGCATCAACATGCTGAACACGAAGAGATTTAAATACAAAAAGAATTTTGAGAATTTGGCGTCACCATGCATATAACCAATTGCATAGAGATGAATCAAAGTTGAGATTCCTGTAACGAACAGCGCCATCACAATGCTAAGTGGGTCTGCCAGCACCGCAAGATCAACTTGTAGCGCGCCAACACGAATCCAAGAAAACAGATTGACAATGTGGCTGCGTTCTTCTGCAGGAAGACCCAGCATTTCAAAGTACGCAAGAACCGTTACGAGAAATGATGTAGCAGTAGCAGTGGTCGCGACCCATCCTGCGCGGGGGTCACCGAGTTTTCGACCAAAAACTAGATTGATCATCGCCCCAGCAAGTGGTAGTACTGGTATCAACCAAATCAAGTCGAGCACATTTAACCGTTCAGTTCGGTGAGATCGTCGGCAGTTACAGAACTTCGATTTCGCATAATTGCCACGATGATGCCAAGGCCAACTACGACTTCGGCAGCAGCCACAACCATTACGAAAAACACGATTGTCTGACCGTTGATGTCGTTGAGTTTTCGAGCCAAAGTTACGAAGCTCAAATTCACTGCGTTGAGCATCAACTCAATACACATAAACATCACAAGTGGATTGCGACGAACAAGCACACCAAATGTTCCGATGCCGAAAAGTATCGCGCTAAGCACGAGATACCAAGTAGCAGTTGGCACTAACAATGCAGCGATCACTTTGAAGTTTCCACTTCGACTGATTTAATTCGTCGAGAAAGAAGCACGGTACCCACAACAGCAACAACTAACAGCACTGAAGTGACTTCAAATGCAACAACATATTTAGAAAAAATTGACTCGGCGAGTTGTGTTGTATTGGCGTCTGTGCCTGTACTTAAATCTGGAATATTTATACCTTCTCCTCGTTCATGTAACGCACCACTGCCGGTGGTGAATGCAGCGACAAGAATTCCGATTAGACCAAGACTGACGATTACTGCAAGCGGTCGTTGCGCTGTAAGTGGCTCGGTCCGAAGATTCTCGACACGGTCAACGCCGAGCAACATGATCACAAACAAAAACAACACGACGATTGCTCCTGCATAAACAATCACCTGAACTGCGGCCAGAAAGTGTGCCTCTTGGGCAACAAATAAAACCGCTACCCCGAACAGCGTCAGGACAAGACTTAATGCTGCGTGCACGGGATGACTGCGGGTTATTACGCCAACTGCACCGACAAGAATCATAAGCGCGGCACAACCAAAAACAAAAAATTCCATCTATTCGCTCTTATCTTCTGCGGGACGCACGCCGTGACCTAATTCGCCACTCCATGACACGACACCAACAAAGTTTGCATCGCCTGATGCTGCTGTCGCCCGCATCCAACCCGACGTGTTCTGATCTTCACCTTCGCGCCAATCCTCCCAAGCAAGTTGCTGCGGTTTGCCTGAATTGTCAACAAGAAGTTCGTCTTTTGTATAGATCGCGTCTTTGCGATTTGTAAATGAAAACTCAAACATTTTAGTTTCGGTGATTGCTTCTGTCGGACACGCTTCAACACATAAGTCGCAGTGGATACATCGCAAGTAGTTGATTTCATAAATCCAACCGAATCGTTCGCCTGGTGATGTCGGGTTAGTTGGATTGTTGTCGGCGCCGCGAACATGAATACACTTTGCTGGACACACCGCAGCGCACAATTCGCATCCGATGCATTTTTCCATTCCGTCTTCGTAACGATTGAGAACATGTCGACCGTGCATTCGTTCTGGCTTGTCTAACTTCTCGTCCATTTTGACGGCACGCTTCTTATTTCGACGAAATACACGACCACCTGAGTATTGGGTCGTGACACGATTCTTCTCTCCGCGTTGACGAAGCGTAACTATAAATCCGCCGAGGTAGCCCATTAGAACATCGATCCTTGAATCTCACGCTCTCGCGCACTCTTTGAAAATGCTGCCTGCAAAAGTAAATAACAGGCGACCATCACAACTACCGAAGAGCCGGTGATTATGAAGATGTTCCAATCGTTTTGGCGAGCTAGGCGTTGTGAAGCCAAAAGCATGAACCATCCAAGTGATCCAGGAATAAGAACTTTCCATCCAAGATCCATAAGTTGGTCATATCTCAAACGAGGAAGAGTTGCTCGGAACCAAATATAGATATATAAAAACACAAGAACTTTGGCGAGAAGCCAGAAAGTACCCTCAAGTGCATTCGGAAGCAATGGAATATCCAATACGAAATTACCAAACGCAATAGGTTGTGGTCCACCAAAAAATAGTGTGACAATTAGTGCCGACATCGTGACCGTGTTCATGAATTCGGCAAGATAGAACAACGCAAACCGAATTGATGAATACTCGGTATTAAAGCCACCGACAAGTTCTTGTTCTGCCTCAACTAAGTCAAATGGTGGACGATTCAACTCGGCAGTTGCTGCGATGAGAAAAATAATAAATGGAATGAAACCAGTTGAGATCACATTCCATTGTGTAATTGTTGTTTGGGCTGCGACAATGCCACTCGTTGAGAGCGTGCCAGCAACCAACAACACCGACGCTAGAGATAAACCAAGTGCTGCTTCATAACTAACCATTTGTGCTGAAGCGCGCACAGAACCAATCAGCGGATATTTAGATCCACTTGACCAACCAGCAAGCATGATGCCATACACCGCAATCGACGAAATCGCCAGAGCGAATAAAACTCCAATCGGCGGATCGGCAAGTTGAACTTTAGTTACATGACCAAACCAAGTGACTTCACCACCGTTTCCGTTGCGAAAGTCGCCACCTAGCGGAATGATTGCGAATGCCAAAAATGCCGGCACAAACGACAAGAACGGTGCGAGAGCAAATACGAAACGGTCGGAGCGATTTGGAATTAAGTCTTCTTTAAAGAACAATTTGATTCCATCGGCAAGAGTCTGCAGTATTCCGAATGGACCGGTTTTATTTGGTCCGATTCGATTTTGCATTCCGGCAATCGCTTTGCGCTCAAACCACACCATCAACATTGTGGCCAACAAGCCGACGATGAAAACAACAACAACTTTCAACAACACGATCAGCAACGGAGCCCACAGCAGATTGTCGACAAGAAGTTCGTCAAGAGCGATCATCTGAGTTGCTCAATCCGAACATCAACTACATCTGAGGTGATGTCTAACAGCGGTCGAATATCGACACTCGTGTGGTTGTATGGCAACCATGCGGTTCCTCGATGCACGCCACTGTGTGCATTTACTGGCAGCACAATACTTTTGTCATCAATGCCGACTCGAATATTTGTGCCGTCCACAACACCGATTCGAGCCAGATCAAGTGGATTGACATAGATTGCTGACTTGGTGATGATTCCGACAAGTGACGGACTGGTCTTTGTCGATTGTGCGTTGTCATACATCGTGCGAGACACAATTAATCGATAACTATATGAATTTCGATCTACTAGAACTACCGATGCCCGTGAAATTGTTGCTGACGCTTCATTTACAATCAACACACCGTCGCTATTAATCACTGGATTGTTTGCACACGAAGAAAACTCGGCGATGCTTGAGGTCATTTTCTGATGCAACTCATCCAGGCTTGATACCTCGAGATCAATGCCGAGACTCAGTCCAAGTTCAGTTGCAATCATCCAATCTGGACGAGATGTACCACGCGGGGTAATCTGCTGCGTCACATTGCTGATTCGTCCTTCAAGATTGGTAGTCGTACCTGTTTTTTCCGTAAATGCTGCAGCAGGAAGAACAACATCGGCATTGCGGTTCGAACTATTTATAAAAGTGTCGATGCTGATCACGCTTCTGGTTCGATTAAATGCTCGAGCAACAAGATCTGAGTCAGCAACATCAGCGAGTGGGTCTGCTCCAAGCAGAATTAAACATTCGATTTTTCCGGCTGCGGCTTTGGTTAAAATATCAATTGCGTCGCCAGAGTTTTTTTGTGGAGTGAACCCAACTGCAACTGCCCCGCGAACATTTCCGCGACGTAACACTGGGAGAATTTTTGCATTCGGAATTGCATGAAGTATCTCACCTAACGCATGCAGAGTAAACGATTCGTTCTCGGCCAAGTTCGCGCGACCAAGTACGACTACAACCTCGCCAAGACGAATTTGTTCTTGCATTTCTTGTGTCTCAAGAGTCTCGCGAACAACTTGAGCCTGTCGACCTGGCTCAAACGAGACACTTCGCCATGCATACGGAGTCAAACCAGAATCACGCGGGGAGAACTCTAAAATTCGTGACTTTCGTTTTTGCGCTGCGTCACGAACTCTTAAATACAGAACTGGAAGTTCTTCTTTGAGATCTGGGGACAACAAGATGATTGTGCTTGCAGCACAAGTTTCATCGATTGTTGCTTGAGCAAGGTTAAAAATTTCTGGGGTTAAGCCGTCACCGAGTTGAGAATCGCGTTGCGTGATTCCAAGTTGATCTGCCAAAGATGCCCAAGCAAATGCGTCTTCGTTAGTACCACGAGCACCACCAAGAATTGCTACTGAATCGGTGCCGCTGTTCAAGGCGGTGCGAATAATTCTTGCTGCTGATTCAAGAGCGACCGACCATGATGTAATCGCAAGACCAGAATCTGATTTGATTAATGGCGCAATCAATCGCTCGGTTGAATTGACCGACTCAAAGTTGTATCGACCACGATCACACAGCCAACCCCAGTTCACTGGGTCTATATCTACTCCTTGAAACCGAACTAATTCATCTCGGCTGCTTTGCACGACTACGCGACAGCCAACTGAACAAGAAGTGCAAGTGCTTTCTGTTTGCTCAATGTCCCATGGACGAGCTTTAAATCGATAAGGCTTTGCGGTTAATGCTCCGACTGGACAAATTTGCACAGTGTTGCCAGAGAAGTAACTGCTGAAAGGTTCTTCGGGAAACGTCATGACCTGTGTGTCATTGCCACGACTTGTAAAAGAAATTAGTGGATCTCCCGCAACTTCATCGGCAAACCTGGTGCACCGGTCACACAAAATGCAACGCTCGCGATCAAGATAAACAATTTCGCTAATTGCGATTGGTTTTTCGTAGTGACGCTTTTCTTCAACGAATCGACTCTCTCCAGGACCATGGCTGAATGCTTGATCTTGTAATGGACATTCACCACCTTTGTCGCAAACAGGACAATCAAGTGGGTGATTGGCAAGCAACAACTCAAGCACACCCTCTTGAGCTTTTTTAACTGTGTCAGTTGCGGTACGAACGATTTGACCTTCGGCAACTGGCGTCATACAAGACACAACCATCATTGGTCCGCGAGGAGTTTCTACTTCAACTAGACACTGCCGACACATGCCCACCGAACTCATCCGCGGGTGATAACAGAATCTTGGAATGAAATCATCTGTGCGATCGGCGGCCGCAATTATCAGCTCACCTTT
Organism: Ferrithrix thermotolerans DSM 19514; assembly: GCA_945861325.1. GTDB lineage: Bacteria > Actinomycetota > Acidimicrobiia > Acidimicrobiales > Ilumatobacteraceae > BACL27. The sequence continues at coordinate 22,520 of CAMATY010000009.1, read as the reverse complement.
TCGCGCCAAAACTGGCTTGTCATTGATCGTGATGTTTACGACATTTGGATCAGCGACAATATTTTCGGCGGTTGGATCAACAATCGTCATTAGTGCGCCCCGACCGGCATAACCGTCTTGGCTGTCGAAACCGCAGTAACAGGAATCGTCACGCGCTTTGTCACTCGAGATTCAAACTCGCTTCTAAAAAGTGTCAGCGCCGAGTGAACAGGTGCGAACGCCGATGGTCCAACAAAACAAATTGTCGTCATCTTGTACGGAAAAGGCACGGCCGTTAAACCTAATTGAGCGTTGGCTGCATGCGGAAAATCTCCAGGGCAAATCATTGCGCCGACTTCAAGAAGTTGTTGCAAGTCAGCATCAGTGCCGTCGCCGTCAACAATTCGACGAAGAATTCGCTCAAGCCAAGTTCCGCCTTCGCGACACGGAGTGCACTTGCCACAAGATTCGTGAGCATAAAAATGTGTCAGCGTAAGAGCCGCAGCCGGAATATCTGTTGTCTCATCCATCACGATTACTGCACCCGAACCAAGCATTGATCCTGCTGGTCCGACTTGGCTTGCTTCAAACGGTAAATCTAATTGATCAGCAGTAAACCACGGCGCCGAACCTCCGCCTGGCACAAATGCTTTGAGTTGTTTGTCATCTCGTATTCCGCCACAAAATTCTTCACCGAAAATTAAATCTCGAAAAGTTGTCGTGCCGTTGATAATTTCAAAAACTCCAGGTCGTTTAACATGACCAGACACTGCAACCATTCGCGTGCCAGGTGATGTTTTTGTTCCGACTGCTGTGTACGCGGCAACTCCATTGCATAACAGCCATGGCAAGTTAGCGAGAGTTTCAACATTATTTACAATCGTCGGCTGACCATAGAGTCCGTTCACAGCCGGAAAAAAAGGTGGCTTGAGTCGCGGCATGCCACGGTTTCCTTCGAGACTTTCGATCAGCGCAGTTTCTTCTCCGACTACATATGCGCCTGCACCCCAATGCAAAATAATATCAACCGAAAAATTTGAGCCAAGAATATTTTTACCAACATATCCAGCGGCATATGCCTCATTTAAAGCCGCTGCAACTCGTTCTTGGGCTAATGCCATCTCTCCTCTTATATATAGGAAGCACTGCGACAACCCAGCCGCATAGCAAGCAATCAAACAACCTTCAATAAGTTGATGTGGATCGCGCTCCATTAGCAATCTGTCTTTGTAGGTGCCTGGTTCGCTTTCGTCGCCATTGACAACTAGATACTTTGGCCAAACTTGCTGCGGGGTTAAACCCCACTTTGTTCCCGCAGGGAATCCTGCTCCACCGCGACCAAGCACCGTCGCGCTTTTTACATCGTCATGAATTTCATTTGCAGGACGAGATAGCGCTGCTCGTAAACCTTTGTAGCCGTTTGTAGCCAAGTAGCGCTCAAGGGTGAATGAATCAGCGAATTCAAATCGTGATGTCACGATCTTTGGACGATCACCTGCAACAAATCCTGGCGCGTGAGCATAGGTTGCGCTCATAACGCTGCCTTGCCGTTTAACCATGCTGGAGCCTCGCTAACTAGTTCAGGTGCCACAGCGCCAACGGCACGATCTGGTGCGATATGTTGACGAACTTTTGCCAACACGCCATGAGCAGGAATTTCTTCGGAAAGTTTTCCGGCTTCTAAATCGTCAATCAATTTGTCGAGGTCTGTTGTCGAAACTCGCAGTCGATAGCGATAGTTGACTTGTAAACACGGGGCTTCTGTACATGCAGCCTGACATTCTGCATGGGCGAGCGTGAACATTCCATCTTGCGTTGTTCCGCCTGCTTTTACTCCAAGTCGTTTTTCGGCATGATGCATTAACTCGTGTGCGCCCAGCAAGGCACACGACATCGTTCCACAGATATTGACTAAATATTTACCGATTGGTTCAAAACGAAACATCTCATAAAAAGTTGCAGTTCCATAAACCTCAGCCGATGTAACACCGACGAGTTCACCCAGATGAACCATTGCTTCACGGCTGATGTAACCCGTTTGCTCTTGGGCCAAGTGCAACAACGGGATCAAGGCCGATTTTTGTCGCGGATAGCGAGCGATGATTTCTTTTGCAATCACCGAGTTTTTGTCAGTTAAACGACTCATCGATCCACCTCGCCAAGCACTGGATCAACTGAAGAAATTACAGCAACAGCATCGGCGATAAGTCCTCCGTGCATCATCAACGGCATCGTCTGAATGTTGACAAAACTTGGTGCTCGCACATGCATTCGATACGGCGTGGCAGAACCATCGCTGGCAATGTAACAACCAATCTCGCCACGCGGACTCTCGATCGCGACGTATGCTTCGCCTTCTGGAACTTTGAAACCCTCTGTAAAAATTTTGAAGTGGTGAATCAACGCTTCCATTGATTCATCAATTCGACCGCGAGGTGGTGGCGTGACTTTTTTGTCTTGAATTCGATAGTCGCCTTGCGGCATGCGATCTAAAATTTGTCGAACAATTCGCATTGATTCGCGAATTTCGTTAAGACGAATTGAATAACGATCGAAAGCGTCGCCATAACTTCCGACGATTACATCAAATTCAACTTCGCTATAACGCAAATACGGCATGTCGCGACGCAAATCCCATGCAAGACCTGTGCTTCGCAAAATTGGACCAGTCGCACTCAAAGCAATTGCTTCATCTCGAGTAATCACACCAACACCTTGAAGCCGTTCGCGCCAAATTGGCTGTCCTGTCATCAAAATCTCATACTCTGCAAGACGCTGTGGCAGTGCATCAAGCAAACCAAGCACTTCGTCCCGCCAACCTGCAGGCAAATCTGCTGCGACTCCACCAGGTCGAATGAAGTTGTGATTCATTCTTAAACCCGTAACTTTTTGAAAGAACCGCAAGACTTCTTCGCGCTCGCGAAATCCGTAGAGCATCATTGATACGGCACCAATATCCATGCCGTTCGTCGCCATAAACAATAAATGGCTGCTGATGCGATTTAATTCTGAGAGCATCATTCGAATCCACACGGCGCGTTCAGGAATTTCTTGATCAATACCAAGAAGTTTTTCGGTCGCCATTGAGAAAACGAGTTCGTTATTAAGTGGTGATGCATAATCCATTCGGGTGACATTTGTGCCGCCCTGCATAAATGTCAATGACTCGCCGGTTTTTTCCATTCCAGTATGCAAGTAACCAATCACTGGCTTGCAACGTAAAACAGTTTCGCCTTTTAGTTCAAGCATCAATCGCAACACTCCGTGTGTACTCGGGTGTTGTGGACCCATGTTGATGATCATCGTTTGATCTTCGCTTTGTGTGTCAGCAAGTGACGCAACTTGCGATTCGCTCATTCGTAAAACTGCGCCCGACTCTCGAAGCACTGCTTTGTGCGACATATCGGCGCGCAACTGCAGTTCTTGGCCACCCTCAGATGTGCCAGCGGAAATAATTTCGGCTGCGTTGCTTTTGTTTAAGTTCTCGGTTGTTGTCATGAGGCTGCGCCCTTGAACTGCACCGGAATACTTCCCTGCGAATAATCTTTGCGCAACGGAAAGCCAACCCAATCTTCTGGCATCAAGATTCGTGTCAGATCTGGATGACCCGTGAAAGTGATCCCGAACATGTCGTAAACTTCTCGCTCCATCGCTTCAGTTCCTGGATAGAGATCAAACGCTGAATCAATTGATGGATCAGACTCTGAAAGTTGTACCCGTAAGCGCACACGGCGACGCTGTGACAACGAAAGCAAATTTACAACTAGCTCGAAACGCTCAAGTGAAATTTGAGTTGCAACTTCTGGGGCGATCGTGCGACCAGGGTGAGTCAAGAAATCAACAGCAGTGAGATCTGCACACATCTCAAAGCCTTCGCTGCGCAAAGAAGTTAGGGTTTTTAGATAGTCAGTCTTTGAAACGAAACGAACATCATCAGCAGTGTGACTGTTGGTTTGCGACATTTTTCAACGGTTTCCGAGAATCACTGGCGTGATCGAGCCAGCAGGAATTTCTTGAATACGAACTTGCGCGCCTGCGCCAGTTGATGCGCGGCGCTTCATAATTTCGCCATCTTCAATTAGTTGATGCAAAGTTTCAATTGCATGAATCAGCGTCTCAGGTGTCGGTGGGCAACCAGGTGCATAAACATCAACCGGCACGATTTGGTCGACGCCTTGGACAATCGCATAGTTATTGAACATTCCACCACTGCTGGCACACACCCCCATTGAGATGACCCATTTTGGTTCCATCATTTGGTCATAGACCTGGCGCAACACTGGCGCCATTTTTTGACTAACGCGACCAGCCACAATCATGATGTCGGCCTGGCGGGGTGATGCGCGAAATACTTCCATACCAAATCGCGCTAGATCGTAGTGTGCAGTTCCAGAAGCCATCATTTCAATTGCGCAGCAAGCCAGACCAAATGTTGCTGCCCAACTAGATCTTGAACGCGACCACTTAACTAGATCTTCAACTCGACCAGTTAGAAAGTTGTGCTCAAGCCCACCAAGCCCTTCATCTAGAACATTACGTACAGTGCCCATCAGCCAGAGACCTTTTGAGATTCTCGACCATCAAGACCAACTCGGCGAATTGTGGTTGCAGTTGTTCGCGACTCCGAGAAAATATCGTCGTCAATCGTCAGTAACTGACGCGGCTTCTTAATCGGGCCCCAGTCCAAGGCTCCACGCGCAATAACATAAACGAACGCGACAAAAAACACCGCACTAAATGCGGCGAACTCATAAAAACCATAGGCACCAAGCGCTCCACTTGAAACTGCATAGGGATATGCAAAAATTATTTCAATATCAAACATTATGAACAGCATCGCGACGACATAAAAACTCACTGGGAACCGTTCGGGTGCTTCTCTGCTTGGAACGATTCCACATTCGTATGGCGCTTCTTTCGCCGAGTTAGGTCGACGCGGCGCCAATAATTTTGAAGCGACGACAGACCCTGCGCCAAATAAAACCGCGAGAACTGTCAGTACGACAATCGGAAGATACTGACCCACAATTTAGACCTTTGCAGGCGACTGTTCTTTAAGGTTCTGTTGCAAATTTAGATCTCGTTTATGCAGTATTTGACATAGCAACAAGAAAATAATTGTTGAACCAATTGTGATAAAAATTGCAGGCTGACGCTTAGTGCCAAGGTCGCGGATCATGTGGATGTAGCGACGCGGTTGAGTTTCGTCAACTACTGGGCGTGCTGGCGCGCGACCTGGTTCTGATCGCTGTGGTACTACTGGCGCAACTTCAACAAGTGAAAAATGGGGTTTATGAAAGAACGCGACGAAGTCAAGCGAGTTGTTTATTTTTGGCCAACGGTCTCCGCCCCTGTCGTAAACAGCGAGAGAAATATACTCGCCTGCAACAAGCTCTTCTGCTTCTTGTTGAATAATTTCATCAGACGCGGCAACTGCTTGCCCGCGGCGTGGATCAGACTCTTCTAGCAACAACCATCCTTCGCTCTGCAATGCGGTTGAAACTTTTCTTGAGTCACCCTGAACTTCGCCACTGAGTTCTAATGGTTGCTCCAATATTTCTGCACCTTGCAGCAACGATGCTTCACGCACAATCGTTACTGGTTCTGCTGGTTGCCATGTCGGCTCACGACCTTTAAGACCGATTCCATATGTCCACCAAATCGTGCCCATTGTTGCCATCCAACCGAATAATCCGGCAAGCACAACCAAAAATCCAAGGCGTGCTCCTAAGTTTGTGCCGACTACTAAATATGTTCCACCAATAAGTACGCCGACAGAAATCGCCACGATAACAATTCCGCGAAGTTCGGGCTCCCAGTTAACTGCAAGCACCGCCAACATTTATAAACCTCTCACATAGTCAATGATCGAGGCGATTTGATCATCGGTGAGCATTAATCCAAATGCTGGCATGCGTCCAGAGCCTTGACCCTGCTGCCCATATTTTTTGCCGAGTTCGCTACCGCCCTTGATGAACTCAATCATTTCGTCTCGTTGCGGAAACTGTCGAACTGCCGAACCGCCCGTGAGGTTTGGACCAAGCGCTCCACCACCAGTTATTTGAGGTTGCCCATACGACCAACCTTTTGTGTGGCAACGGGCGCAAGAAAAGTTTCCACTCCCGAGATCTAAATTAAATAGTGCTTCACCAACTGTCGCGTAAGTTTTAGCCTTGACAAGTCTTTCTGCTTCGGCTTGAATCTCTTGCTGTTTGGCTGCTGGCAACTTGCCATTTTCGTCGCGTGGAATCTGAATACTTTTTACATACTCCAGAACAGTTTGAATTTGCTGATCATTCAACGGTCCACCACCAACTAGGCCCCATGCCGACATCGGTGAAAACGGGCGCCCATAATCTAGAATAAAGCGAAACTCTTCATCGCTATAGCGATAGAAAACCGTATTAATTGCTGGAGCTTTCCAGTTGACTTGTTCTACCGCTCCGGTCTTTGGGTCAGTAATTGCGTACGACGCAACGCCGCCGCCGCCTTTCATTCCTCCGTGACAACCTGCGCAGTTATATCCACCATCTGCAGTTGTCGCAAAAAGTCCACCACCCCAAGTTTCGAATTGGTGCTGAAACTCTTTTTCCGCGCCGACCATGCGACCTGGTTCAAGAATCCAATAAAGCGGAAGCGCGATTGTTACGACGGCAAGAAACGCAAGGCCAATAAATTGAGTACGTTCAATTTTTTCACCTTCAAGGCGTTCGTCGTCGTAATACGGTTTGCGGTTGGCTGCAAGTTTTATTTCTGAGCCAATTTCGCGCTTGCTCGAGCGAATATTTGCCAGACCATAAACGATCCAACCAAGAACTGCGACTAGAAGAATTACCCAAGCAATCGTCGTTGTTGTATCTGCAAGAATAGTTACGCTAAACATTTAGTGATCTCCAGACGCACCAACACAGTTTGGGCCTTCTGCTTCTTGTCCGGTTGTGTTTGTTCCGATCGGTGGACCACCAAAAACGGTGCCTGTGTCAATGACCAACATTCCATTATCCACTGAGACTCCGAATCGATCCATTCCGCGTGGTGCTGGACCACCCTTTTTCTCGCCGACTCGGTTGTATTGCGAACCGTGACATGGACACTCAAACCATTGCGAAGATGAGCATTCAGGCACTCGACAACCCAGATGAGGACACTTTTGGTATAACGCAACTACTCCGGCATTCATTCCAGTAAATACTGCGCCTTGATTTCCATAAACCACTTCGGCTTTTGCAATTGCTTCTTTGGGATACTCGGTAATCCAAGAGCGAGCCTCGGGTAAGTACAAAAAGCCGCCGCCAGAACGAATCTGGCCGATCACATCATCAATCTTGCCGGCATTTATTTTTGATCCAAAACCGCCTTCGGCACCTTTCCACAAAAATGCAATAAGTGCGGCGGCGAATCCACCAAGACTTGCACTCATCAATGTCACCGTTGCTCGATTCAAAAATGCTCGGCGCGATTCGCCAAGTGCTTCTGCGTCAGGTGCGACCCAAGTCTCAATTTCTGGTGGCGGCATAACTGCCACGGCGTTGCGACTAACAGCACCTTGTGATTCAGCATCACGAGTTGAGTTGCGTGCAACTTTTGCCGCGTTGCGATCGCGCTTTTTCGTTTCACGCGAAAGCGATCCGACACCCTTTATGTCGGCACGACGCGATGCAGTAAGCACACCGCCAAGACCAAGTACAGCAAGAGTTGCAATTGCGATCGTAATAATTGTTGTTGAGTTCATTTAAATAAGAGTCCGATCACAATTCAAAAAAGATGCCTTCACGCCACGGGAAGACAAAGTTGAACCCCGGGCCACGAAAGAAAGAGCCGATAATTACCAAGACTGCCCAGAACATCATGTGCACGGTGAACAAACTTGTCATAAACTTTCGATCTTCTGGACGATTAGATTCATTGCGATCTAAATACGGCGCAAACATTAGGGCGATGATTCCCATGCCAGGAATCGTTACACCAGCAATCATCGGATGAAACATCGTCAACAATTCTTGAAGTCCAAGAAAGTACCAAGGTGCTTTTGACGGATTAGGAGTCTGGTTGAAATTTGCGGCTTGCAACAAAGGCGCATTTACAAACCACGAAAACACAAACACGAATGCGGTGCAAGCCAACGCAGCAACGAACTCAACGCCCAACAAGTGGGGCCATGTATGAACTTTGTCAACCGGGACAGCCTTGACATCTTGAATTGATCCAGATTTGACAACGGTAAGTAAACGCTGTGTGTGTCCTCCAGGTCCGGCACCATAAGGGATACTTCCGTTTGTTGGTGCACCAGCAACAACAGCGCCGGGTTTTTCTGCAAGCGCCACACCGCCACCTGCTGGTTTACTTCGCTCAAGTAAATCAGCAGGGATTCGCGAACCTGCATCGCTACTTGTAGCAGCGGGTGCTGTTGCACCTGCGGCCTCGGCTGCAGCTTTTTCGCGAGCTTCTTGCGCACGCTTAAGAAGATGTTCTGGGATGCCGGCCATCAGAGTGGTCCTGAGATTCCGCCGTCTTTACGCACGCGCCAAAAATGGATCGCAAGGAAGATGACTGTGACGAATGGAAAAAGTAAGACATGCAACACATACCACCGCAAAAGTGTTTCTGGTCCAATTTCAACTCCGCCTAACAAAACGAAACGAACTTGAGAACCAATCACCGGCGAGTAACCCATCATGTTGGTACCCACCGTCACCGCCCATAGCGCGAGTTGATCCCATGGTAATAAATAGCCAGTGAATGAAAGCAAGAGGGTCAGCGTCAACAGAATGACACCGATGACCCAGTTAAATTCTCGAGGAGCTTTGTACGCTCCGTGATAGAAAACACGAGCCATGTGCAAGAACACTGTAAGCACCATTAAGTGTGCTCCCCAACGATGCATATTTCTGACCATCAACCCGAAAGTCACCGAAGTGTGCAAAGACTGAATGTCTTGCCAAGCATTGGCAGATGTTGGTCGGTAGAAAAACATCAAGAAAATTCCGGTGATCGTTAACAAAATAAAAAGAAAGAAACTTAATCCGCCGAGACAAAGTGTGTAACTAACTTTTACTGCGTGTCGTTTAACTTTCACTGGATGTAAGTGATACAGCACCGAGTTCATTACGACATACGAACGATTTCTTGGTGAGTCCGAATATCCCTTACGAAAAATTGATCCTGGTCGGAAGATCGAGTTCCACGCTTGGCTTCCTTGCATCGACTCATTTAATTTCGTCACGCGGTCTTTAACCGTCAAGCGGGATTTTTGTTCAAGCATTTGTACCATTTAATTTAAACTCCGTTCCTAAAATCGCATGCCATATGAATAACCATGATTATTCGTTCGCATATGAGTTTCGCCAGTAGCCGGTGCAACTCCAACCTTGCCAAGAATTATCACTCCGGTTGGACAGCGATCAACGCACAACGCACAACGCGTGCAAACATCATCGTCAATAATAAACACAACCTTGTCAGAAGGATCATCACCTGGAAGCTCAGTACCGTCAGCTTGACTAATCGCTTCAGGCGAAACCATGAAGATGCACTTCCATGGACAAATGTCAACACATCCTTCACACAAGATGCACTCAGATTGGTCAATGTGAATGAACTGTTTTGGCTTAACTGCCTTGCTTAAATATTCGGCGTCAACTTCAACAAGTTGATAATCATCCGTGTACGGCATCATCGGTGGATTTGCGTCTGTTTTTGCCATCGTTTAACTCTTCTTCATTAGAGGACGACCGTATGTCGAAGTTGCAACTTCTTTGGCAACGACTTCTCCACGTTTTTGCCACCAGCTAAAAAGATAGATCATTAGCCCGATGTAAAAGACATGAATTACAACAACAACGATGTCACGGATTGCTTCGTAACTTATGACGATCGGAAAACTTCCACCAATCGTGTCAGACTTCAAAATGTTGAATGGCCCGTAGACAAGTTTGTCTTTGCGCCAACCTAGTTCTTTGTCAGCGTGGTCAATCCATTGGTGAGGCACAACGCCAAAAGCCAAAAACAAAACCGCAAAAACATACGCAGCGCCGAGCATTGCTTCGCCCCAAGTTGCCTTGCGATCAAATTTTCGACGCTTACCGATTGGAATGATGACAAGGCTTAACAGCGTCGTAACTATGGCGGAGAAAATAAAAGCCTGGTTGACCCCTGGCCACCTGAGAATGTCAATTGCGAGCATTAGTTTGAGGGCTTGCCTTTCCTCGTTAAGTCTATTTTTAGCCTAGTCGGCAAGATAATAATGACTCTGCTTGAAACCAACTGTGAAAGTCTTTTTTCGTCACTAGTTTTCACGATTGCTCAACATCTCTCAACGAAGGTAAGCCCGACTATTCGGGTTGTGCGCTCGTGAACTTCTCGCATTGGGTTGCGTTGCGTCTAACCTATTAGGCGCAAGGATAATGACAAACCAGAAACTTATTGTTGAGGAGTGCAGTGGCAGGAATACCCGAACATCTACTTAAGCGTGCGCAAGAAGCACGTGACAAAGCAGCTGGCATAGCGCCTGTTGCCGATGGGGCAACTGCTTCGGAAAATGTTCTTGTAAAAGTTGCAGAGAATAAATCAGTTGCAAGTGCGCCGGCTGCAAGCGCGCCACCGCCACCGCCAGACCCAAGTTATGTTGTCGCAGCAAACTCGCGAAAGAAAATTCCATTCTGGGCAATGGCAACTTTAAGTCTGTTACCACTTTGGGCCTTTTTATATCTTCTTGCGATACAACCACAAGAAAAAATAGTTGAGGGACCACTTGCCGTTGGGGCCGGCGTCTATGGCTCTTGCGCAGGTTGTCATGGCGCGAACGGTGCTGGTGGTGCTGGTCGAGTTTTGTATCAAGGCGAAGTTTTAAAAACTTTTCCAAAAATTGAAGACATGCTGAGTTTCGTATATATAGGTTCACAGCAATATGTTTCAGCCGGAATCAAAATTTACGGCAACCCAGATCGTGATGGTGGGGCACACGCGCCACTTTCGTATAACGGAAATCTGATGCCGCAGCAGGGCGAAAAATACGGAGGCGGTTTAACTGAGGCAGAAATTCTTGGCGTTGTGTGTCACGAGCGATATGCACTTAGCGGAGCCGACCCAAAGAGTGAAGAATGGAAAGCCGAATATGAACTCTGGTGCTCACCTGAGTCAGAAATATTCGCAGGTCTTGAGACTGGTGCGGTTAACTTTGACAATCTCGCAGAGACCTATGCTGCAATGCCAAATGCTCCAGCGCATGTCGGCACTGATCCTCGTCCATCTGGCAAATAACTAACTAGTTTTCTTCGTCTCGTGACCAGCGAGCAACGTCACACGCCTCAAATAGATCAGAGCCAATAAATCTGCTTAGCCTTAGGGACAGATGCAAAATGAAATTCGACAAGAACTCGATGTAACTGGCGAAGTTCGTCAAGTGCTTCGCACTGAAGTGCTTGTTGTCGGCGGTGGGCCCGCAGGAGCGTCAGCAGGATTTTGGTTGGCTCGTCTTGGTCACGATGTAACTGTGATTGAGCGAAAAAAATTTCCACGTGAAAAAACTTGTGGCGATGGACTGACACCCCGAGCAGTTAAGCAACTTGACGACATGGGGCTTAGCGAGCAGATGTCACAATTTCATCGCTATGAAGGTCTGCGTGCAACCGCGCACGGAAAAGCACTCGAGTTGAAATGGCCAACTCACCCGATTTATCCGCAGTATGGATATGTCGTACGCCGTCGAGAACTTGACATGATGGTTGCACGAAATGCTCAAACTGCCGGTGCCAAACTTCTTGAAGAACATGAAGCGGTTGCGCCAATCATGTCAAAAGATTGTGTGCGCGGTGCAATGGTTACGAACAAGGTTGATGGAAGCACAATTGCGATTCACGCTGAATATGTGATTATTGCCGACGGCGCAAATTCGCGATTCGGTCGAGCAATTGGAACGGCGCGCGAAAAATCGTGGCCGTACGGTACTGCGATTCGTACTTATTGGAAGAGTCCGCGACACCAAGAACCATGGATTGAGTCTGCGCTTGATGTTAAAGATCGCAACGGTAAATCAATGCCCGGTTATGGATGGATTTTTCCTGTTGGCGACGGAACAATAAATATTGGCGTCGGTCTGCTCTCAACTTTTAAGAATTTCAAAGATGTCAATACTTCACATTTGCTTGATTCGTATGCCCACATGGTCGCCGAAAGGTGGGAAATTGATCCAACTCAACCAGAGTGCAAAGCCACGAGTGGCAAGATTCCGATGGGCGGATCTGTCGGACCAAAAGTTGGTGCAACTCACATTGTGATCGGTGATGCCGCCGGCAGTGTCAACCCATTTAACGGCGAAGGAATCGACTATGCCTATGAGACAGCGCATTTGGCCGCCGATGTTTTGCACGATGCGCTGTTAGCTGGCGATGCGAGTGTGTTAAAGCGCTACGACCAAATGATCGAAGACGAATATGGGCAATATTTTAAGGTCGCAAGACTATTCGCACGAATAATCGGTCGCCCAGTTTTAATGCGCGAACTTTCACGGGTTGGCATTCAAAGTCGCACCCTGATGGAGTGGGTGCTACGAATCATGGCAAATCTGTTGCGTCCAGACGAGATTGGGCCAGCCGAAGCGGCGTACAAAGCAGCTGCTTTGATTGTGCGTGCAATGCCGGACGCTTAACTCGCTATCTGTTGTAAAATCTCGGGGTTTGAAACACGTTGCAATGTTGCGACCAAAATATTTTGCAAAAGTAGTTTTGAACCTAAAAATTTGATCATTGGCAGACTACTTCGTTGACTTCATCGCTAATTAGGTTCATTTTAGAGATGCTTTTATCTGGTGAATAACTATTGATGAATTCCCTCAAACTAATTTGACTTACCCCAATATCTTGACGACAAGTTTTGCGTGTTGGTGTTGCAAGTCGCACGATCCAGCCGTTGGCCAGCACACCCCTGTCACCATTGTCCAACATGTCGACAAGACTTGGTAATTCGAGAACTCGATTCGGCATCGCGCCGTTTACGTTGGTAATCGCAAACCACATCACCGATTCGCCAAACATATTTGCCAACATCACGCAGGACGACACGCTAGTAAAGTCATCACAATTGAGTTCACCTGGTGTTGCAGCAGCGATCATCACGACTCGGCCATCATCAAGCGTTACCGATGAGTCGTTGACAGTGCGCCCATTTTCAATTTGCAGTCCATCACTCGCTGCAAACTTTGCAATCACTGCCACGAGCTCGATGTTTTTTTCAACAGACTGCTGAATCGCCGCAGTGTCCTGGCCACGACCAAAGCAATCGTTGCACGAAATAAGCATCACAAAAAAACCACTCACTGCGAGTAGGCCGAATGCCAGCCAAAGTCGCGAGTTTAGTAATTGTCTCACTAACTAAGAATAGACGGAATCAACTAACTAATTATCAAGCGCCCACAGAATTGAGTTGTGGTGCACTTTGTGCTTTGCTTCCGTTTTCGATTCGCATTTGTTCGTAATAGCTCAAGATCTGCAACTCAACGCCGAGGTCAACATTACGCACCGAAACACTGCTCGGTGTTGACAATACGACTGGAGCAAAATTTAGAATTGATGTAATACCTGCTTCGATAAGTGCATCGGCTGCGGACTGAGCTGCTGGAGAAGAAGTCGTAATCACACCAATATTTACTTTTTCATCTCGCACAATATTTTTTAGATCGCCTACATCACCAACTGTCAGAGAACTTGTTGTTCGGCCGATTTTTTTGGGATCATTGTCCACGATTCCAACAACTGGAAAACCACGTGATAAAAATCCATCAAATTTTGCGAGCGCACAACCCAAGTTTCCTGCGCCGACGACAACGACATTCCATTCACGCATCAGACCAAGTTCTCGTTTGATTTGATGAATCAAATATGTCACTTCATAACCAACACCGCGAGTTCCGTAGCTTCCAAGATACGAAAGATCTTTTCGAACCTTGGCTGCATTCACTCCTGCGAGTGCTGCAAGTTCGTCGCTAGAGAATCGAAGCACATTAGTTGCCGCAAGATTATTTAAAATCTGTAAATAAATTGGCAATCGAGCAATCGCTGCATCAGGGATTTTGCGTCTTTGAAGTTGTGTCATATCGTTCAGGGTAGGGCTTAGTGCATTAATTCACAAAGTTGAGAACACAAATTAATTAGATAAAGGTAAAGACTTTTGTCACGAGAGTTATCGTTCGGATGTGCTCATTTCTGTGGTTCAGGCATTAGCGAGTCAATTAAATGCATCACTTGCGGGTGCGGCCGCGCTCGTTGCATGCGCATTTGCGCTGCTAACTTTTGATCGTTGGCAAGTTCGTGGCCAGCCACATGAACTTGCGTGGACAATCGCCATGACTCTTTTTGCGATCGGTTCACTTGCACTGTGGTGGGCTGAAGCAACGGGCTGGACGATTTTTGTATTCAGAGTATTTTTTGTTTCGGGTGCCGTGCTTAATGTTGGTTGGCTTGCCCTCGGCACGATTTATTTATTAGCAGGAACAACAACTGGTGACCGTGTTCGCAACTATCTAATTGGTCTGAGTGCATTTTCTATCGGAGTTGTATTAGTAGCGCCAGCAAAACGAGAAATAATAGACGGCGAGTTTCCTTCGGCTCGAGAACTTTTCGGTGTGACTCCACGAATTCTTGCTGCAGTTGGGTCAGGTGTGCCAGCACTAATAATTATTTTTGGCGCCCTATGGTCGACTTTTAGAGTTATCCGAAAATCATCACCAACGGTGTCAACTAGAAGCGTTCGAGTCGTTAAATCTCGATTGCGACTAGCGACAAGTAATGTTTTGGTAGCAGCCGGCACAATCGTACTTTCAGCAAGTGGTTCGCTGGCTGGTCGCCTGGGCAAAGACCGGGCATTTGCGGTGACATTACTTATTGGTTTGTGTATTTTGTTCGCAGGATTTCTTGTCGCTACTAATTCTTCGCAGACAAATTTGTCTGTGACGACTGGCGACAAATCAAAATTGTTAGCGAATCACAAGCGAAGCGATACCCGCCGCAAAAATCGCAAACAATAGCAACGCAATCGTCAGAGTTGTTGATGGTCGCATGATCTCAAGATTAACGAGTCGGGCTTATTTTTATTGATGTTGTGATTGAGCCGCTGACTTGGCCACCAGAATCACCCGATTTCGACAAAACGATCAAATCTCCTTGGCCTATCTGTAGTTCGGTTGCAGCCGATCCACGATCTACGCAAATTGAAAGCATCCCATATGAGTCAACTACGAGCCCAATGCCACTGCCGATTTGGTCGTAACTTCTCACGACTTTTAATGCTCTTACGACTGGCTCACGCGTCGCACTCGCGCCACTCATTAGTGAGCCAATTTCGACTCGCACTACTTCGCCAAAATCTACAACTTCATCTGGACCAATATTTAGTTGACAGTTACCAAAACGATCCACCCATGTAACTTCGCCATGCAACGAACCGTTTTCTTCCCGTGGCAACGGCACGACACCTGGCAACAACAAACCAGGGTCAATCATTTCTCCGAGTTCGCTTAGATCGACACCATTACATAAATGCGCCGCAACTGGGCCAAAAATATCTCGCCCCGCAAAAGTTTCACCAGGGGCTACCAGATGATATTCGGGGTTAGTTAGACACACTGCTCTTCCAGCACCACCAGCAAGAGCAATCGCCATCGCCAACAAACCATTATCAGGTCCGACGAAAACACCTTTGCCATCTGCAACTTCAACGGCAATTGCTCGACGAGTTGAACCAACTCCTGGGTCAACAACTGCCAACACAACACCACTAGCGACATACGACACACAACGCGCTAAAGATAATGAACCTGCGCGAACATCAAATGGTTCAATTTCATGTGTTAAATCAACGACACGACATTGCGGAGCAATCTCGTAAATCACACTCTTCACGACGCCAACAAATTCGTCGCGTGTCCCATAGTCAGACAAAAAAGAAATTGTCGAATATTTATTTGACATCAGCGTCTCACGATACTGATAAACGTAAGAGCCGGTGCCAACCCCCCGACGGCACCGGCTCAAACGGCGCAGCCCTTGCGAGCGCGACTCCCAGTTGGGGGGTTACCCCGTCCGGTGATCTTGCGACATTTCTATTCTCACTTTAGACACGATTAACAGGTATTAAACAATTTTTGCTAGAAATTATGTAGTTTTTAAAACCACATAACTCAACTGGCTGTATCTATATTCGGTCGTGCGTATCCGTACTCATTTCCGTACTCATTTGCCGAGCTGTTTACTGCGTTCGGTTGCTGCCTGCACTGCCCCCGCAATAATTTCAGCAAAATTCTCTTTCTGTAACTCGGCGATACCAGCCGCTGTCGTACCATTTGGCGATGTCACATTTTTTCTTAATTCTTCTGGGCTTGAAGAACTCTGTGCAAGAAGCGCCGACGAACCAACTAGTAATTGTCTAACTAAAGTATCGGCAACTTCTGCAGACAGCCCTTGTTGTATTCCCGCAGCAATTAACGCTTCAGCCAGCAAGAAAATATATGCGGGGCCACTGCCCGACAAACCAGTCACCGCATCCAGCAGATTTTCTTCGACTTCAACAACTTTGCCAACGCTTCCGAGAATTTTTTTCGCCCACACAATCTGATCGGCTGAACATGCACCGCCAGCCGCCATCGCCGACACGCCTTGTCCAACTAGCGCAGGTGTATTTGGCATTGCTCGGACAACGGCAATCGTCGCACCACACGCACTTTGAATAGACGCAATAGTTACTCCGGCAGCAATTGACAGCAACTGTTTGACACCAAAGTTGCTGAGTGTTAAACACACACCGGCAACATCGTCAGGCTTCACGGCAATCACGACCGAGTCGCATTTTGGCATCTGTTCACAGATCACTGCACCAGGGAAATCTGTTTGCAAAATTACTCGTCGCTCTGGACTCTTTTCAACTATCGCAAATTCGCTAGGGCCTACAAATTTATTGGCAACTAGACCACGGGCTAACGCTGCACCCATGTTGCCACCACCGAAAATAACTAAAGACAGTCGATTCATAACAAGATCACCCTGCACAGAATATTTAGCCTAGTTAGACGCACTCGAACCGCCTAACGGCTTCCCCGACCGCTCTGTAGTTCGAGTGCTACTGCGTTGTGTGCGCATGGCTTTGGCTTTGGCAAAGCCAATTTCTAACAAACTCCAGAAAAGTTGTTCGGTTACTGAATAAAGCGTGCCGATTGCTCGGTCTAATTCAGTTTCGCTAAGCGCCGATAGGACTAATTCACCACGCAAAAAGACTGCATCTTCAATGCCAATCGAGAAGTGTGCCCCGACAAGTTTTTCGTTTCGACGCAACAGTGTCTCGTACAGAAGTTCTGCATTCTGCTCAGGTGCAGGCATCACATATGTTTCATATCGCAAGGTTCTCTGACCTAGCGTCAACCAAATTGTCGTGAATTCTTTTTCTTCACCACGCATTCTGACGAACCACCTAAATTCATCACCCTCTGCACGGTCTACTGATTCAATATTCGGATAGTTACTGCGAATTCGTCCAAGCCATTCGTCAATCTGCCTTTCAACACGCGCAATGGCTGCATCGTCGAATAAGTCGCTCACGAGATTACGAGCAGGCAACCAATTGGCGTGCCCCAAGAGCGTCGTACACACCGATCACACTGGCAGCCGTCGAAGCCCAAGAATAATTTCTCGCACGGTGCGCGGCATTTGTTCCCATGGACAAACTCAAAATTGAATCGTCAAGAAGACGACGGGTATAGCCAGCGAATGTTTCAACATCTCGGTTCTTAACCACGAATCCAGTTCGTTCATGTTCAACAAGATTCAAGAGTCCACCAACTGCACTTGCCACAACTGGAATTCCGCAGGCTGCTGCCTCGAGTGCAACAAGCCCAAAACTTTCACTTCGCGAAGGCACTAACACGACATCTGCAGCACGATAATAGGAGGACAATAAATGGTGCGGTTGCGGTTCGACAAAATGTACGCGACCGTTTAATCCCAGTTCGCTGATGAGTCTTTGCACATGAACTGTCTCACTATTTCCAAATGCACCGCTTGCCCCGCCAACGACCATTAGCTCGGCATCGCTGCGGTTAAGTGCAGCCAATGTGCGCACTGCAACATCTACACCTTTAAGTGGCTGAATCCGTCCGACAAACAACAGCAACGGCTTGTCACCCCAACCAAGTGCCCGTCTTGCGCCGCGACGATCGCCAGGCGAGAAAAACGCACTGTCAACTCCAGGTGATGCAACAGTCAATGCTCCGGGAGATTTTCCGTACAGTGAACGAAATTGACTTAACTCTTCTGGGCAACTTACGCAGATCGCGTCAGCGCATTCAATGATTTCAAGTTCTGCGCGTTCGCGAACAACCGACTCAGTATCTCCACCCAGAGATTTGACTCGCGCCAAAGTATGAAAAGTTGTGACCAATGGCAAACCCAGTTGATGCTTTAGTCGGTGTCCGACCAAACCTGACAACCAATAGTTGGCGTGCAACACATCTGTTCCACCCTTTAGTTCAATATCTTTTGCGACTGCTTGTGTGAACTCATCTACGACATCTAATAATTCGTCTTTCGTCAGGTCAAACTTTCCGGCCTTGAGGTGAACAACTTTATGATTGGGTTCGACATCAACAACTTCTGGAAGACCTTCGCGCCATGCACGCGTATATGTCGTGCATTGCAATCCTTTTTGAGCCATCGCCGAAACGAGTTCGCGAACATAAACATTCATCCCACCGCCATCACCGACACCTGGCTGAGCCAATGGCGAAGTGTGCATCGAAATAATCGCGACGCGTTGCATTTGTGTATAAAACCTATCGTTTTAGTCGGGATTTACCTCTACCGAACCAGCGAGCGTTATCAAACGAACGAAAATAGCTAGTCGGCGAGTAGCGAGTCAACATTCAGGCCGCCGTCTTTGTAGCGCTTCACAAGTTCAGTTGTCAGTGCGTCAATTGATGTGAAAAGTGTTTTTCGCTCCACAGATTGAGAAGACTCAAAACTTGAAAGTCGTTCGACAACTGTCTCAAGAGACTGATCATCAAGAGTTCTCATCTCACCAAAACTAATCTCTTGACAAATTTTTTCTAGTTCTACTACCAATGGGTGCTCGGTTGAAATATTTGGCTCACGAGGTGGACGAGATGATCCGCCACCATGCTCTTGACTAAAAACATTTGCGATATCGGCAACACTGATTCCTGATGCGGGGGTGCCATCAACACGGCGGCGTTGCTCGTCTCGCGCCAAGTCACATCGACCTTGAGCCATGCGACGCACAAATGAAATCACATCCTCTTGCATCTGTAGTGCGGCACGAGCCACTCTAAGTTCTTCAGTCGACAGTGATTTGGTGTTTGAAATATCTGTCATAAACATCCCCCAGACACTGGGGGCAATACTGCCACTTCGTCGGCATCAACGACCGCAGTTGCCCCGACTGCTTCTTCGCCGTTTAACCAAACTCGACAACTGCCAAGCACCTTGGCGAATTCACTGCCAAATTGAGCCTTGGCATTGTTTAATACCTCGTCAACGGTGCATCCTTGAAATTCTTGGCTGGCAGTGCCGGCAGCTTGCCTCGCTGATGCAAAAAGTAGCAATCGCGCCATGCACTAAGCGTATCTAAGCCACTACCCTGCGTTGAGTGTCTGCGCAGGTTGATTCGGGATTGAGCACTAGGTTGCTCGTTTTACGACACGGTCAATCTGAATGGAATGCTCAAGGTCGGTGGCAAGGACAAGCCGATATCGAACTAACTCAAGAAGGTATTCGTCAAGCACATCAGGCAGCAAAAAAAATCGGAAAGTTTGATTTGATCGCTGCAAGTAATTTGCAACGCGCGCGTCGAACTGCAGAAATAATTGCCGATAGTCATGGCTTTGAAGATGTGATTATTGATGACCGTTTAAAAGAATCACATATTGGGCCATGGGAAGGTTTGACATACGACGAAATAGAATCTGGTTGGCCAGGATATTTAGATTCTCTTAAACAACCAGAGGGGTTTGAACCCAACCAAAATGTTGTACAGCGAATGACCGCGGCGTTTATCGATATCGCCGACAAGTGTCGCGGTGGGCAGGCTCTCGTGATTAGCCATAGCGGGGTTATTCGCACGATTCGACGCGAACTAAAAGTTAAAGATTTGCGGCTAGATAACTTGGGTGGATGTTGGTTTGATGTTCACCCTGACGGTCGATTGACTGCTGGGCGAATTGTTGCTGTAATCGGCGAACTTAACTCAAGTGAGTCGCTCTAAAGTATTTTGTGCTTAGTCGATGGCTTGATAATTCGTTTTCGAGTATCGTCAAAAAAAATGTAACTACATTGACTGCAGCCAGACTGTCAACAAACGCCTGCTACAGATTTACTCCACCGTTCGTGGCAATCATTGCCAAGGGTTTCAATGTTTCGCTTTCAGAAATTGGTATCGCATTAACCGTCTCTGAGTTTTCTGGCTTACTGTCACCATTCATTGGTCGCTTCGTTGACCGGCTTTCGCGTCGAGTCGCAATGCTTGCGGGATTATTCGGAATTAGTTTTGGCGCACTTCTCGCGGCAGTTTCTCCAAACCTCATTGGTTTCACAATCGGGGTGACGATGATTAGTGTTACCAAAAATTTCTTTGACCTCGGAATGTCTGGCTGGATCGCCGATCATGTGGCCTATGAAAAACGCGGTCGAATAATTGGACTGACCGAAATATCTTGGGCGCTCGGATTATTGATTGGCGTTTCTGGGATGGGCATAATTACTGCTTTATTTTCTTGGCGTGCTGGTTTTGCTGCCGGTGCGATCGGCGTTTTGATTTCTACATCATTTATTGCATCTCGAATCAAAACAGAACCACATGAGGTCTCGTCGCGGATCGCCGACGACGGAGTGCGCCTCAGTGGACGAGCCTGGCTTGTTGTTGCCACAATGTTTGCCACGATGTGTGCGAGTCAATGCATCTTTATAACTTTTGGCGCATGGCTGGATGACGAGTTTGGATTTGGCGCACTCGGTATTGCTGCCGTTGGTTTTAGTTTTGGACTGGTCGAACTTTATGCTTCGGTCACTAGTGCCAGCAAAACAGATACGTGGGGCAAGGAAATCAGCATTGCAGTTGGTGCACTGATCATGGTGCCCGGCGGTCTGGTACTCGCAGTTGTTTCACATAACTTAGTTTTGGGATTACTTGCCCTAATGGTTTACATTTTGGGCTTTGAATTTGCTGTTGTAAGTATGTTGCCACTTGCGACTCATCTGGTTCCAAAGCGTCCCGGAAGTGGTCTTGGCTTTGTAATCGGTGCTGGCACTCTCGGTCGTGGAGTAATGAGTTTTATTGCAACTCGTGCCTACGAATCAAACCACTCAATTGCGATGCCGGCTCTGATCGGCGCTATCTCGGCTTTGGTTGCAGCGTTGTTGATGTTTTCGTATTACCGGCGCGGCGGTCTAGTTCACACGGTCTAGTTCACACGGTCTAGTTCACACGGTCTAGTTCACGCTGTCTAGTTTTTTGTTCTAGCCAGAATATTTATTTGTAATTGGCAATCGACGATCTTTGCCAAATGCCTTCGTACTTACTCGCACACCAGGAGCACCCTGGCGTCGCTTATATTCATTTATGTCAACGAGTCGCGAAATTCGCTTAACGAGTTCAGCGTCGTATCCGAGCGCAATTATTTGTTGTGCCGTGAGGTCGTCTTCGATGTACAACTCAAGAATCGAATCCAAAATGTCGTACGGTGGCAAACTTTGATCATCGCGTTGATCAGGTCGCAACTCGGCAGATGGGGCTTTATCAATTATTGCTCGCGCGATAACTTCGCGTTGAGACTGTGAATTTATGAACTCGCACAATTCGTAAACTTTAGTTTTAAATAAATCTTTAATTACTGCATATCCACCTACTGAGTCGCCATACAAAGTGCAATAGCCAACAGCAGTTTCACTTTTGTTGCCAGTTGTTAAAACCATCCAACCAAACTTGTTCGAAAGTGCCATCAGTGTCGTACCACGCACACGACTTTGCAGATTTTCCTCTGTCAAATCTGCTGATCGATTTGCAAAACTCGGCTCAAGCATCTCTAAATATGAACTAAAAGCGGGTTCAATTGAAATTGTTTGCATTTCAACACCAAGGCAAGAGGCTAAAACTCGCGCATCGGTGCGCGAACCATCCGATGAATAGCGCGACGGCATCGATACACCGTGTACATGGTCTGCGCCGAGAGCTTCAACCGCGATTGCTGCAACTAGCGCTGAATCGACTCCGCCCGATAAACCGATTACGACGTCAGTGAAACCGTTTTTCAAAACATAATCGCGAGTGCCAAGAACTAGTGCCGCGTGAATTTGCGCAATCTCGGTCAAAGGCTGACTAGTCCTGCCGACGGATTGAGTCGGCAAAGGCCCAGGCTTCGTGGTTGATTTTGGTAATGACAAATCACAAACAAGCAACTCTTCAACAAACTGGGCAGCATTAGCTACAAGCGATCCGTCTCCTGACCAAATCGTTGAACCGCCATCAAAAACTAGTTCGTCTTGTCCGCC
>CAMATY010000008.1 GCA_945861325.1 Ferrithrix thermotolerans DSM 19514 | reverse complement strand
TTGGTTTTTTTGCTGCCATAAATTTTGTAGTCCTATTTGAAGGTGGTTTTAGAAGTCAAGGTTGCGCACATCTCGTGCATTCTTTTGAATAAACGCCTTACGGCTTTCGACATCGTCGCCCATCAAAACACTCATCACATTCTCTGCTTCAGCGGCCTCTTCTACATTGACTTGCAACAGTGTTCTGGTTTCAGAGTCCATTGTTGTGCTTCGTAGTTCTTGCCAATCCATTTCGCCTAAACCTTTAAGGCGTTGAAACTCTTTTTTGTGATTTGGGTTTGCTTTCAAAAATTTCTCTTTGGCAGCTTCGTCTTTAAGATAAGTTTTTTCTTTTCCAATTTCGGTTGAGAACAACGGTGGTTGAGCAATATAGATGAAACCGCTTTCAACCATCGGCCGCATCTGACGATAAAAAAACGTCAACAGCAATGTTCGAATATGGCTGCCGTCGACATCAGCATCAGCCAAGATGATCACTTTGTGATAGCGCGCTTTTTCGGCGACGAATTCGTCGTTGCCGACTCCGCCACCAATTGCGGTAATCAGCGCTTGCACTTCGGTGTTCTTCAGCATTTTGTCAAGGCGCGCGCGCTCAACATTTAAGATCTTTCCGCGAATCGGCAAAATTGCTTGCCGTTGTGGATCTCTTGCATCAACAGCGGTACCACCAGCCGAATCACCTTCAACGATGAAAAGTTCGCTCTCTGCAGGGATTCCGCTCTGGCAGTCCTTTAATTTGTCGGGCATTCCAGCACCAGAAAGAGCAGTTTTTCTACGTACGGCATTGCGAGCGTTCTTGGCTGCAATTCGCGCTTGAGCAGCAGCGATTGCTTTTTTGATAACTTTATTAGCTTCGGTTGGATTTTCAAGCATCCACTCTTCAAGTTTTATGTTTGTTTCTTTCTGAACAAACGAGCGAATTGAAACATTGCCAAGTTTTGCTTTTGTTTGTCCTTCGAATTGTGGTTCGCGTAACTTCACGGTCACTATCGCAGTTAAACCTTCACGAATATCTTCACCGAGAAGGTTTTCTTCTTTCTCTTTTAGCCCACCAGACGAACGCGCATATTTATTTACAACTGAGGTCAATGCCGTTTTAAAACCTTCAATATGCATTCCACCTTCGACAGTTGAGATTCCATTGGCGTAACCAAAAATACCTTCGTGGTATCCGGTATTCCATTGCAGGGCAATTTCCAGAGTCTGATCGGCCTCACTTGCTTCGTAATGGGCAACTTTGTTGAATAATGCCTCGCGGGAGACATTTAGGTGTTTAACGAAATCAATGATGCCACCGTTGTATTGATAGACAACTTTGTCTTTTTTGTCTTTGCGTTTATCTTCAAATACGACTTCAAGGTTGCGATTTAGAAAAGCAATCGTCTGCAACCGTTCAAGCACAGTACGCGCAACAAATTCGATTCCTTCTGATGCGAATATTATTGGGTCAGGCCAAAAACTAATAGTTGTACCGGTTTTAGATTTTGATTGTGACGCGCCTTGTTTTTGTATTTTCGTTTTAGGAGTTCCGCCGTCAATAAATTCTTGTCGATATCGAGTTCCGTCTCGATCAATTTCTGCGATAAGCCGTTTTGATAATGCGTTAACAACACTTACGCCTACGCCGTGTAGCCCACCAGAAACTTTGTAGCCCTCGCCGCCGAATTTTCCTCCGGCGTGTAACACAGTGAGTACAACTTCAAGTGCGCTTTTGCCTTTATGTGGACCAGAAGGATATGGGTCAACTGGGATTCCACGGCCGTTGTCGTGCACTGAACATGAGCCGTCTTCGTTCAGAGTCACGGTGATGCAAGTGCAGTAACCAGCCATTGACTCGTCAACAGAGTTATCAACAACTTCCCAAATTAAGTGGTGTAATCCATTTAATCCTGTTGACCCGATGTACATTCCGGGTCGCTTGCGAACCGGGTCTAAGCCTTCAAGAACCTGAATATCTTTGGCGGCATAAGAAGCAACTACGGGTTTTGCTGAACCACTACTTTTCTTGGGTTTAGCTTTAGTTACTGCCATTTTTGAGATACCTTTTCAATTACCAATCGGTGATTTATTCTACTATCTAACTGTTCGCGCGACCTGACTTCACTCGAATATCTATTCCACTAATTGTTGTACCTGTGTGGTGACTGAGAGTTGTGCAGATGTCACGCTCAAGAAACTTCATATGAGTCGACCATGCGGGGTCATCTACTTCTA
Source organism: Ferrithrix thermotolerans DSM 19514 (assembly GCA_945861325.1). Lineage (GTDB taxonomy): Bacteria > Actinomycetota > Acidimicrobiia > Acidimicrobiales > Ilumatobacteraceae > BACL27. Next base: position 33,040 of record CAMATY010000008.1, on the reverse strand, counting down.
TTAGCAAACGACCTCTATCAAGTTTGATCGGTGAAACATGTTGTGCAACCTGTTCACCGACTAATTCTTTCCATAACCCGAACACCCCTGACACTGTGTCGATATTCGGTGAACCGAGTCGCTGCAATAAACGATTAATTTCTTCTCCTAAAAACGTGCTGTGGTTTTGATTGTGCTCGGATGGATAATCGTCGCCGTTGTCAACCGTTTGATCACCATTATTGTCGCTCATAAAGAATCGAGAATGGTGCCGGCTTGAATTCTCACGCTTCTGCCAATGTGTGCACCCAACGGCAACTCGGATGCAGTTGTTATCAAAACTTGTCCGGCTGGAAAATGATTAAGTAAAGCTCGAGCGCGATCTGGGTCAAGTTCAGACAAAACATCATCCAGGACAAGTATCGGAATCTCACCAACGCTTTGACTGATAAATCTGTGGAGTGCAAGACGAAGTGCCAGCGCCAAGGTTCGTTGCTCTCCTTGAGATGCGTGTGTTCTCGCGGCAAGACTGTTAATTTCTAAATCAATATCGTCGCGATGCGGACCAACAGTTGTGACTAAACGACGAAGATCTTCGCTTCGAGACTTTTGTAGTGACATCTCTAACCCATCGGACAACCAAACTGGCGAGTAATCAACAATAATGTTGCACTCACGCTGAGCAAGTTCTTGATATGCGTGCGTTATAAATGGGGTTAGTTGGATAATCAAATTATTTCTCGCCTCACCAAGTTGGGTTCCGAGGCTGACGAGCTTCTCATCCCAAAGATCCAACATTGAATTAACTGCATTGTTAACTCGCCCACCTGATTGTTTAAGCACCGCGTTTCGTTGCCGCACGACGCGATCTACTTCAAGTCTCAGTGAGTCGTACTTAATTGCAAATGCAACAAGCGAGTCATCCATAAAGTCTCGACGGAGATGTGGCCCACCTTTAACCAAATCTAAATCGTCGGGAGAGAAAACTGTTGTCCTGACCATTCCTAATAAGTCGCGAGTTTTCGGCAACTTAACACCGTTAACCAAAACTTGATTACGTCCCTGAGTAGTCAACTTGGCTTCAATTAAAATTTCGCGTTTGTCGTCGTGGCACACTTTGGCTCGAACGAAAGCAGTGTGAGTTGTGTTGCGGATCATCGCTTCGGTTGGCACACCACGAAAACTTTTCATCGTTGAGAGATATCCAAGTGCTTCCGTCAAGTTAGTTTTACCTTGACCGTTGGCACCGATTATTGCGGTTACTCCAGTATCAAAATCAATCTTCGCATTCTTGTAGTTACGAAAATCGCTGAGTTCAATGTGTTGTAAAATCACCTCAGGTTGATGCTAGGCAAGCTCTGTTGCAGTCTCGGTTTGCAAGCGAACTATGTTGTCAGCCGTTGCGGCATCACAAGATATAAGTAGTTCGTGTCGCCGATACCTCGCAAGACTGCTGGTTTAACTGGATCAGTTGATTCGATAGTTATTTCGTCACCACTGATTGCATCAATCCCATCAAGTAAATATTGCGAGTTAAACCCAACTGTAATTTCGTCGCCATCTAGTTTGGCTTCAAGTTCTTCAAGACCTTGACCAAGATCTTGAGTAACTACTGTCAGACGAATTGAGTTCTTTAACATTTCAAGGCGCACAGGGGTTGTTTCGCGGGCAAGAATTTTTAAACGCCGCACTGCTTCTAACAATGGCTCACGAGCGGTCGTTATTTTGTTTGGATAGTTGGAAGAAATCAACTGCTTATATTTTGGAAACTCGACATTCAACAAGGTTGTTGTCAGCGTTGCGTTTCCTACTTCAAATGTTGCTCGGTTCTCGCCAAGTGCCATTGTCATCGTCTCGGCCCCACCAATTAAGCGTTGAAGTTCTGCTAGCGCCCGGCCTGGAACAACGATTTCAACGCCATGACCAAGCATTGTTGCACCAGGCAACTCGCGCACAGCTAAACGGTATGAATCTGTGGCAACTAAGCAAACTGAGTCAGGTTCGGCAACCATCAAAACACCAGTCAGAGCCAAGCGTTGCATATCGTTTGACGACGCTCGGACAACTTGGTTTAGCGACTCTGCGAAAACTTTTGCGCTAAGCGTCACCGGTTGAGTGCCCGCCAAAACAATTTTTGGAAAATCGGAAGCAGCGAAGAGATGCACTTTAAATTCTGCGGTGCCAGCGGAAACTGTTATGTCTTCTCCTTGAGTTTCAATAGTGACCTTCTCTTGTGGCATCGCCCGAACAATGTCGCTGATTAGTTTGGCGCTAACAACTACGATGCCATCTTGTAAACCGGCCACATTTAGACAGAACCTGACACTCAGATCATTGTCAGTACAAGTCAAAACAAGCACATTGCCTTTTACTTCAATGTGCACCCCAGATAGCGCTGGCATTGCGTTGTTTCGATTTGAAGCAACTCGGGCTGCGCCTGCCAATGCCTCTGTAAGAAGTTCTCGCTCGACTCTAAATTTCATGATTTAGCCTCACTTGTGATGTGTAATTGTTTTGCGGAGACGGAGGTTATTGAATGTGGAAATTCTTCTATATAACTAATAACAGTAATAAGTGCTGTGGATTGGGGATTAACTACCTCTAAACCAGCGTAGACGGGGGTTGACCCTGTGTAAACGCGATGGGTAGTTAACACATCTTGCAACTTTGTAGTTTCTAGCTCGGTTGAGAACCTACGGTTATCCCCTAGTAATTCAGAAGATTTACACAAGGTTGCACACAGAGTGCTCATGTCGTTTTAAATTTCTTAATTAATTCGGTTACCTGTTCATAAACCTGTTTGCGTTCTTTAATCACACGGTTCGTTTTTTCAACGGCATGAATTACAGTCGTGTGATCTCTTCCACCGAACAACCGAGCAATCGCTGGGTAACTCAACTCAGTTAATTCACGAACCACATACATTGCGGTCTGTCGAGCAGTGACTAGCGGTCGTTGGCGGCTCTTGCCCTTGATATCTTCAACACTGAAGCCAACAAAATCAGCAATTTCTTTTAACAATTGCTCGTCGGTTCGCGGCTTGACTGCATTTTTAGTTAGTAGATCAGTCAACAATGTTTTGGCGAGGTTTATATCAACCGTTATTTTGTTGAGACTTGCGTATGCAGTTGTGCGAATCAACGCGCCTTCTAGTTCGCGAATATTCGAAGTTACGTTGCTAGCAATGAATTCAAGAACCTCACCTGATGTTTCTGTTCCATCACGTTCAGATTTATTTCGAAGAATCGCTAAACGCGTTTCCATATCTGGTGGTTGAACATCGGTAATTAGCCCCCACCTGAACCGACCTCGTAATCGATCTTCTAAAGTTGGGATTGCATCTGGCACACGGTCAGAAGAAATAACAATTTGCTTGTTTGCACCATGCAGTGAATTAAAAGTATGGAAGAATTCTTCTTGAAGACCTTCTTTGCCTTCCATAAATTGAATATCATCAATCAGCAAAACATCAACCTCGCGATATCGACGTTTGAATGCAGCAATTGTATTGTTGCGAATTCCGTCAACATATTCGTTCAAGAAAGTTTCTGTTGAAACATAGCGAACTTCTAGATCTGGATAATGTTCGTGAACGTAATAGCCAATGGCGTGTAATAAATGGGTTTTACCCAAACCCGCAGCACCATAAATAAACAAAGGGTTATATGACCGTCCAGGAGTTTCGGCCACGCGCATGGCAGCAGCCAACGAAAATTGATTTGATGCACCTTTAACAAAAGTTTCAAATGTATAACGGGGGTTTAGTCCGATCGCGACGCCTTTACCGGTACGGGTTTTTTGTACCGCGAACTCTTTTTTCGTTTGTCTTTCAATTACAACTGGCTCGTCAAGTGTTTTTGGTTTCTCGGTAGTTAAGCGCTCAAGAACATCTACAGCCGTTGCAGTTTGAATATCGACTAGCAGTTCACGATCAGCAGCACCAACTTCATCAAGAGCATCTCGAACTAGCGACATATAGCGAGTCAAAATTCGGTCTCTAACAAAAGAGTTAGGTACTCGTAAACGCAAACTCATCTTGTTGTCAAAAACTGGTACAGCGTCGTTAAACGTTGAGAACCACACAGCTTCAGAAACCTGAGACCGTAATACTTGAGCGGTGGCCGTCCATATTGTTTCGTACTCCGCAGTTGTTTCAATTGCTGGTGTTATCAGTTCATCGGTCATTCGTCTTCGCCGTTCTTGTCTAATTAATGGTTTTTCGTTTATCAATCTTTGTCAACCGATTTAGATTTCAAAATTATCCGCCCCTGTGGACAGTTTTCAAAAATCTCAATCGGGAGTGAAAAGTTAGCAGGTTTTCCACAGTCTAAAAAAACCAAGGAATCTAGTTATGGTGTTGCCCTCTTGTATTTTTGCCCCTAACCTTACGAGGATAACTTTTCTTGACGTCAGGAGCAGTGCGTGAAACGCACCTTTCAACCAAATAATCGCCGTAGGTCCCGCAAACACGGGTTCCGCAACCGTATGAGCACTCGAGCCGGCCGGGCCGTGCTTAAATCTCGTCGGGCAAAGGGCCGTTACCGGCTCTCTGCTTGATCAGTCGCATTCAGACGCGACAGATTTTTCAACGACTTCAAAAAGACGGGACATATGTTCGCTCTGGCTCCCTCTGGTGCAGCATGATTATCGACAAGACTCATGCCCAACCATCGATTGCTTATGCTTTGGGTCGTCAAGTTGGTGGCGCGGTTGAACGAAACCTACTAAAAAGGCGATTGCGCGAGATATTCAGGGTCAAAAGCACGACAACTGAGTCATTTTCACCTGGTTGGTATCTAATTGGTGCCTTTTCAGGGGTTACTAGTCTCTCTTATGCTGATTTAAGCCATAATGTTGACAGATTGCTTGAGCGATGTGCCCTTAAAGTCGAAAAAACCACGAAATAATCAACAAAATGAGCAATTTTCTTCTTAAATCCATTGATTTTTACCAAAAAGCGTTTGCCTATCGTTTATCCCCATGTCGTTTTTATCCAAGTTGTTCAAACTATGCGATAGAGGCGATTACTGGTCACGGAACTATGCGTGGTGGTTTACTCACCGTCCGTCGCCTACTTCGCTGTCGCCCATTTGGATCAAGTGGCTATGACCCGGTTCCAGAAAACCTCTCCAATCATGACTGCACCCACCCAACGAAAGTGAACCACCAAAATGTTTGACAATTTCTTTAGCGCGGCTTCTTGGTTAATCGCAATTTTTTATAGTTGGATACCGAACTACTCATTTGCGATTGCGATGGTTGCGGTTGCGGTGATGCTACTTATCACTCCCCTAACTCTTAAGAGCACAAAAGGCATGCTCGAAATGCAACGACTGCAACCAGAAATGAAACGGTTGCAACAGCAATTCAAAGGCGAGCGACAAAAACTAAATGAAGCGATGATGAAGCTTTATCAAGAGCATAAAGTTAATCCATTGGCATCGTGCTTACCGTTGCTCGCACAGATGCCTGTGTTCATAATTATGTTTCGGGCAATTCAAGGACTGAATTACCGGTCATCAAAAGACGGGCCGTTCTTACCACAGTATTTGGACGAATCTTCAGCGATCTATAAGTCACTTGTGGGTAAAACCGAAATGCTCTCATTTGGCATTGATTTGTCGAAAACACCAATCCGTGCAATTCAGGAAAATTTTGCCTCTGGACTCGTTTATGCCTTTTTGGTGGTGATTTTGGCAGGTTTATATCTGGTTCAGCAACGGATGATTGCCTCTCGTACGGTCAGCCCAACGATGTCGGCAAGTCAGGCAAAGTTGATGCAATACATGCCCGTTGCCTTTGCCGTGTTTCAGATCTGGCTGCCAACAGCGTTAGTTGTTTACTACATGATGCAAGCAATTATTCGAATTGTCCAGCAGCAATACATCACTCAACGCTTTTATAAAAAAGATGACAGCCTTGGCAAACAAGCCCAAGCAGCAAGTGCATCTGCCAGAGAAATGAAAACCACTTCATCTAATGATGACAAAAAAAATAAGTCGAAAAAGGATACGAAAAACAATCAACCCCAGAAATTTATTAGCAAGCGAGTCACGCCACCAAAAAATAGTTCGATTGCACCAACTCGCCGTCGACCACAACCGCCTGGCAAAAACCGCAGCAGTTTTATCCAACGAAAAAACAAACCAAACGAATAATTCACAAGATCTAGAAAACAACCGAAAGGAAATTGAATCATGGAATGGGTAGAAATAACAGCAGAAACAATTGACGACGCAAAAGCATTGGCACTTGATCGTTTAGGAGTCGACGATGTTGACGCAGAATTCGAAGTAGTCGAAGAGCCAAAAGCAGGTCTTTTTGGTCGAACCCGCGGCGAGGCTCGAGTTCGCGCCCGAATCAAACCAAACTCAGTTCGCGCTAAAGCCGATCGTCGTGATCGTCGCGGTAAGCCAACCACTGAGCGAACTTCTCGTCCTCGTCAGCAAAGCACTGAGCGAACCGACCGTCCTGAGCGCAGTTCAAGGCCTGACCGTGGTCCGCGAAAGCCACGCACCGAGCGACCAAGTCGAAATGAAGCACCTCGCGAACGCACACCTCGGGAAGATCTCCCACCCGTTGATCCAACCACTGTAGGTGAGGCTGCAACTACTTTCTTACAAGGACTAGTGACCGCTGCGGGCTTGCAAGGTTCGGTATCAACAAAAGTTGAAGGCGAAAATATCGATATTGATGTACTGGGTGACGACCTTAACTTCTTGGTTGGCACTAAGGGTGCAACTCTGCTAGCACTTCAAGACTTAACTCGAGTAGTCAGCCAACGAAGACTTGGCGATCATGAAACACGACTCAGGGTCGATGTTGCTGGATATCGCGAGAAACGACGCGAAGCACTCAGCCGATTCGCGCTTAAAGTCGCTGCCGATGTAAAGACATCAGGTCAAGCCAGAGCGCTAGAACCGATGAATTCGGCTGACCGCAAGATCGTTCACGATGCACTTGTTGAAGCCGAAGGCATTTCAACTCGTTCAGAAGGAACCGATCCGTTTCGTCGAGTTGTTGTGGCACTTGCCTCGACCCTTGAAAGCTCACTGGATGACTCAACACAAAACGATGACTCAGACGAATTGTCTGAGGCATAAACAATCAACCACTGAGGTTTAAAAACTTTTAGCTAGTTAACTAGCCAGCTAGTTAAGTCATCAAAGATTCGGTAGTTTCAGGGTATGACTTTGCCTGTGATGCCAAACTCTGGTTCGTTTGATGATTCAAAGGTTCGCGTTCTTGAAAGAATTTTGCGAGAAGCGCAAAGAACCGGCGCTTTAACTAATGTTCCGGTCAGCGAAATCATCACTCATTCTAAATGGTTCGCTGACGCGATTCCTAAATCTGCTCGAAAAGCCGTCGACCTAGGAAGTGGCGCCGGCGTTCCTGGTTTAATAGTCGCTTTGTCTTGCCCGCAATTACATCTTGTATTAGTTGACCGCCGTGTTGGACGAACTGACACCCTAGTTCGAGCAATCCATGCTCTTGATATTGCAGATCGCGTAACGGTGCGATGTGCTGAAATTAACGAGATGACAAAAGACTCCGCTTGGGCAAAACACTTTGATGTCGCAATGAGCAGAGGGTTGGGGCCCCCAATTGAAACTCTTAATCTGTCGCGCGACTTAGTTAAACCTGGTGGAGTAATCATTGTCAGTGAGCCGCCGCCAGATAGTTCCTCCCGTTGGAATTCCCAGCAAGTATTAGCACTCGGACTTGAAGGCCCAGTGCGATTTGGGGCAGTGGCAATGTTTCACGTGAAACATTTGGGCCCTGAAAACGGCGAATTTACTGCAAGTTAAGCCTGTTTGTTTCACGTGGAACATCTAAATCAAGATATTTTGACTATCCGTCAGTTGAGAGATTCGGTGAATTATGCTTGAAACATGTCTAATAAGCCGGCTAAGCAAGCGAGTAATTCTGGTAAGTCTGGAGAGACGAATGAGCGCCGCCCATTGCCACGAGTCATTGCTTTTGCGAATCAAAAAGGTGGGGTAGGCAAGACCACTACAACAATTACCATTGGTGCCTCACTGGCAGAACTTGGCTATCGAGTTTTGATCATCGATCTTGACCCTCAAGGGAACGCATCAACTGGACTCGGAGTCAACTCACGAGACCTTGATGCAACAATTTATGATGTCCTATTGCGAGATGAGAAGTTAGAGAACTGCGTCGAGCCAACGGCGATCAAAAATTTATTTATTGCACCTTCAAATTTAGATTTGGCGGGAGCAGACATTGAACTTGTTTCCGAGATGGGCCGCGAACAACGCTTAAAAAAGGCTATTGAATCAATAATCGACCAATACGACTATATTTTGCTGGATTGCCCGCCATCCTTGGGATTACTTACCGTTAATGGGCTAACAGCTGCAACTGAGGTATTTGTACCAATTCAATGCGAATACTTCGCTTTAGAAGGTCTGGGTCAATTATTGAGAAGCGTCGATCGAGTCAGTCAAGTTCTCAATCCAACTCTTGAAGTAACTCATATTGCCTGCGTGATGTACACCCACACGACGCTGTCTGACGATGTCGTTCGAGAAGTTCGTGAGCATTTCGGCGATAAAGTATGCAAAGCAGTTGTACCGAGGTCAGTCCGTGTTGCTGAAGCGCCATCACACGGAAAACCGATAACTGTTTTTGATCCGACCTCGACTGCGTCAAAGGCTTATCGAGAAATAGCGAAGGAGATTAGCGGTGGCACGTCCAACAGGGCTGGGTAGAGGACTTGAAGGGTTGATCCCTGGTCGAGAACGAGAAAAAAACTACAACGGCGGTAATAATACTGTTGATGGTGTCGGTCTGAGAAGTATCGATATCAAAACAATTACCCCAAACACAAATCAACCACGAATTCATTTCGACGAAGATGCATTAGCCGAACTTTCTGCGTCAATTCGCGCAGTGGGTGTATTACAACCAATTCTTGTAAGGCCGTTAAATGCACCTGATCCAAAGACTGGTATTGCATTTGAACTGATTGCAGGTGAACGTCGGTGGCGCGCAGCACAACGGGCTGGGTTGACAATGATTCCGGCTTTGATTCGTGAAACAAATGATGTCTCATCTGTTGAGCAAGCACTAATCGAAAACCTCCATCGTCAAGACTTAACTCCGCTCGAAGAAGCAGCCGCGTATAAGCAGTTACTCGACGACTTTTCAATGACTCACGAGCAGGTTGGTGAACGAGTAGGAAAAACACGCACAGTGATCACTAACTCACTGCGACTGCTTTTGCTTCCACCGTCGATTCAGCAACTTTTAGCCGACGGAAGACTCTCCGGAGGACATGCTCGAGCATTACTTGGGGTGACCGATAAACAACTCCAACAGCAACTTGCGAGTCAATGTGTGACCGAAGGTTGGACTGTTAGAGCAACCGAAAACGAAGTGCGAGCCACTAACAGAAAAGTCAGTAAAAATGATGAATTAGATAATACCAAAAGAGGTACTACAAGTACCACAAAGGGAATATCTGAAAAGTTGCCTGATCCTGGGATCCTCGAATTACAAAAATTGCTTAGCGAACACTTAGCAACCAATGTGCAAATAAGTGGGGTGTCTGGTCGCGGTCGGGTAACTGTTGAGTTTGCCAACTATGACGATCTAGAGCGCATTTATCGGGCGATGACTGAAGGCTCACCAAACACCGATTAATCGCGGTTTTACGTCTGTTTGAAGCAGGTTTGTTGCGAAACGGTAACAACCGGTAGTGCTAGCACTACTAAGAAACGCGTGTTTATTGGGAAAACTAATAAAAAAGATGTATCTGAATGCACACCATGTGCATAACGCTGTGGAAAAGGAGTAAATTTATCTCCTGAATTTCGTTGATGTAGTTTTAACCCATATGGCCATTGCGTTTACGAGGTCATCGGCGATTACTGCACAATGTGGAAATACTCGTTTTACTGGCCCTAATCCACAGAGCACGGCAGGCATTTTGGTTTCACGTAAAACCTGTAATCGCATCCCATTAACAGTCGGGGCAAACCACGGCGCGGACAGTTTGATTTGCTCAGCAGCAAGCGTCGCAAAAACATGACCTGTAACCGAGTGGAACCCCTCGGTGTGATAGTAAGCCAATTCACAAAGTTCAGTTTCTCGCTGTTCAATGCCGAGATACAGGTCAGCATTGAAGTCATTTGAAAATTGAGCATGCCGATGGGCATCGCCGTCGTGGATTACGGCCACTTTCGTATCTTGGGCTTGCAGTCGATCGAAGAGTTCTTTGGTCAAAATATCTATCGATCCAAATTGCCCCAGAACCACCCGAAACTCAGACAGATTGCCGTTATATGAGGGTGCAGTATGGCGTTGTTTAACCACCCCAAAACCAGGCCCATTGCCACTATGTCTAACGGCACGATTTAACGCTTGTCGTGTCAAGGGTCCGCAAATCCCGTCGGCTACAAGTCCATAATTTCGTTGAAAGTCGCTAAGCCCTCGGGTGGTTTCTTGACCAAAAAAGCCGTCTACTCGACCGCAGTCAAAACCCGCAAGTGACAATAAATATTGGAGACTGGCAACATCGTCGCCTTGCTGCAGGGGAGAAGTTAGATAAATAAGTCGGTCGCCTAACGCAAAGGATGCTTCAACCAGTGTTAACCAAGTTGCGTTGTCACAAATCCCAGAAACATGCAAACCGCGTTGTCGTTGAAACTTCCTGACTGCAGTTTGAGTCTGCTCACAGAATGTGCCCGCGCAAATCTTTGAGAGATCCAACAAATTCGCGTCGTGCAGCCGACGCTGCAGATCGCCGACTTTGACTACAACATCGCCGAGAACTAATTCTTTATTGGAGTAAATTCCGAAATCCAAGCGAGTAGTTGGGACTTGCCCTTGGCACCGATTACTTGTTTTTGCATCTCACCGTCTTTGAATAAAATCATTGTGGGGATACTCATCACGTTGAATCGTTGTGCGATTTCACCATGTTCATCTACATTGAGTTTGGCAATAATTACGTTGCCAACTTGTTCTTTCGCAATTTCGGCAAGAACAGGGTTCATTGCTTTGCACGGCCCACACCACTCAGCCCAAAAATCAACAAGTATTGGAGTTGTGGAACTTTTAACAGTCTCGTCAAAGTTTGCGCTCGTCAAAGTAATAATTCCATCAGCCATAAACACACCTTTCGTTGCGGTTAACACGCATGACGCGCTGCTTGACAGTTTAACAGTTAGTGCTGTGCCTCAAGCCAACGTTCGCAATCAATCGCCGCCATGCATCCAGAACCAGCCGCTGTGATCGCCTGACGATATGTGTGATCTTGGACATCACCACAAGCAAACACGCCATTAATATTTGTGTATGACGAACCTGGGCGAGTTTTCAAATAGCCGCTGTCTTCCATCTCAAGATCGCCCTTGAAAAGGTCAGTGTTAGGCCGATGGCCAATCGCAACAAATAAACCGGTTACATCTAACTGCGATTTCTGACCCGTGATCGTATCAACCAACCCCACACCCTGAAGTTTTTGGGCACCAAGTATTTCAGTAACTTGCGAGTTCCATTTAAATTCTATTTTTGGGTTGCTGAGCGCTCGCTGTTGCATGATTTTGGAGGCTCTTAAAGTTTCGCGTCGATGAACAATCGTTACTTTGGATGCAAACTTTGTCAGAAATGTGGCTTCTTCAATCGCCGAGTCTCCGCCACCGACAACCGCAATTTCTTGACCTTTAAAGAAAAATCCATCGCAAGTGGCACAAGTTGAGAGCCCGTGACCATAGAAGCGTTTTTCATTTTCAAGACCGAGCATTATTGATTGGGCACCAGTGCTGACGATTATTGACTGCGCTGTGTATTTCGTGTCTCTGACCCAAACCGAAAAGGGACGATTACTAAAATCAACCTTGGTGACTTTTTCGGTTATGAAAGTTGTATTAAACCGCGCCGCTTGCTCACGAAACTTCATCATTAAATCAGGCCCCATCACTCCTTCTGGAAACCCCGGAAAGTTTTCTACTTCTGTTGTCAACATTAACTGTCCACCTGGTTGATCAGATGTTGAAGAAGGTTCACCCTCAATCACAAGGGGACGAAGATTGGCTCGAGCGGTGTAGATCGCTGCCGTTAACCCTGCTGGTCCTGAACCGATAATAATTACTTCGTGGTGATTAGATTCTGCCCTCGACATTAACTTACCTTTCGTAATTTTATTGTTACTTAGATTTCTTTTCGTATGCGTGTCGTTTTCGCATCAATATTGCTCCAGCGCCAACGAATATCGCCGACAAAACAAAATACGATACCCAAACAGCATTTGGTCTTGTTAGCCAGATGTCTAAAAATTCTTGTACTCCACGGGCGAGACCAATCAAAAATAGAATGAAAACTATCAAACCAGCAACAATCGCGATAAGCCCAAAAACCATGCCTCTGATCAGATTGGCCAGTGGGCGAGTGGTTTTGTCGCGCACAAATCCGATAATTTGATCAATTAATGCAAGAGTTTTATTTGCCCACTTGGGATCAGTAAATGGATTTGAAATCACAACTTAAGACTAATGGCGCTAACTCTTAGTAAATTTTTCGACTGTAGTTATTGCTTCACTAACTAGCACTGAAAGATATGTCTTGAATTAGCCCTTGATATGGATTCGATTGGCTACATTGCTCGCTCATACCAATTTCACGTAACAACACCAAAACGAACTGAGCCTGCTCTGCAACAACAAATTGTGCAACACCTCGTCGCGTGTTGTAGTCGGCACCAACTTGTGCGCCCCATTGATCAAGTTGATTCGGAGCGGAGTCGCGAGCAGTATAAATCTCAAGAGACCATGGTCCGTTCTGCATCCCTACCTGCAAAATGCCTTTACTTGCTTGTGAAAGCTGGACTATAACTCCGACAAATTTTTTATCACCGAAGAATTGGTTGGTATAGCAATCAGTCGACCAGCCTGTTTTTGGGTCACCGTCATTTAAAGCCCCTACGCCAGATTCATTCTCTAGGCCGTCGCCACTGTTCGGATCAAAGCTCATGATTCGAGAGATATTTAATGAGCCATCTCCAGAATTAAGCGTATTTGAAGAATTAATAAATGGAAATAAAGATGTGTCAACACTGTGAGTCGCAACATACATCACGGCAACACTTAGTAATACTGCAACCAAAGTTAAAAATTTGGTTGTATGTGGCACTCGTCGACCCGAAGATGACGAACTGCGTTTTACCTTCTTGCTAGATTTTTTTTTGACTTTTTTCGAAACATCGTCAACTAGTTCTTGTACTTGTGATTGCGTAGTTTGAACTGCTGGTCGTTCTCCGCGCTCAAATACCTGATTCAAAGGCGCATGAGGCTTTGGCGAAGCAGCTCCACTAGGAGGAGTCAAAGATGTCTTGTGATTATTTTGCGCATCAATCGCTTGAGTTAAAGCGTCAGCAGTTTCTTGCCCAGTTGCGTATCGATGTTCGGGTTGTCGCGCCATGAGTTTATGGATCACGCGAACAAGTTCGGGTGCAAGTTCTGGTCGGAGATGTGAAAGGTCCGTCGGCTCTCGTTGTAAACGGGCAAGTGCGGTATCGGCGTCGGTCTCACCCAAGAACGGCACTTTGCCGGCGAGGCATTCGTACATCACAAGTCCAAGTCCATAAAGATCTGCTCGACCATCAAGTGGTTTTCCACGAACCTGTTCTGGAGCAAGATATTTCGCCGTGCCCATCATGATGTTGTCGTGAGTTAGGTCTTCACCAACAACCGTTAATGCCTTCGCGATCCCAAAATCTGCGAGAAGAAATCTTCCGTCTGGTGTCACCAAAATATTTCCTGGTTTAACATCGCGATGCACAAGGTTTGAGCGGTGGGCGAAATCAAGAGCACCTGCCATTGCAATTCCGATGTGGATAGTTACGAGAGGACGAAGTCGTTTTCGGCGATCTAAAAGTTCTCGCAAACTTTTACCTTCGATATATTGCATCACAACCGCTTGTCGACCATTATCTTCAACCGAATCGTAGACCGCGACAATATTTGGATGATTCAATCCAGCGCATGCAAGTGCCTCGCGTCGAAAACGCTCGGCAATAACTGGATCAGTTGCGAGATGTGGCTTAAGAACTTTGATTGCAACTTCACGATTTAAGAAAGTGTCAGCGCCAAGCCACACTTCAGCCATTCCGCCACGCGCTATTTGGCGGTCAAGGCGATATCTACCAGCGAGAAGTCGCTGTGAATCTTCTGGAGTTTCTTCTGGTTGTGGCCTCATCGTCGAACTTTTACGCTAGTTCTAAGCAGACGAGCAAATAGGGAGTCTCACTTTGTGTGATAAGTAACTCCAATTGTGCCGACACCTGTGTGTGAGCCAATTACTGCACCAATTTCACTAACTAAAATTTCGCCGGAATAAATTGATTTCAATTGAGCGACGAAAGAATCAATGTCGCTACATTGCGCGTGCAACACGGCTAAATCGGTGATTTCCCCGGCTGATTTAACCTTTTCGATCAGAAAAGCAAGGGCTTTGCCACGAGTTCGCTCTTTTCCGCCTTCTTGGATTGTGCCATCACGCACTTCAACGATCGGTTTAATCGCCAAGGCAGAAGCTAAAAACGCTTTGGTGCTGCTGATTCGTCCACCTTTTTTAAGATTTTCAAGCGTGTCTAGCGCACCAAAAACTTTTGTTCGTCCAGAAAAGTTATTGGCTGCTACTTCGAGTTCGTCGAGCGATTTACCTGCGGCGGCTAATTTTGCAATCGCAATAACTGTTATTCCTTGACCCATACTTGCTGACCGACTATCGATGATTCGCACGGGCACGGTGACCCCGGGTTCTTTGGCGCCAGTTTCTGCTGACTGCATTGTTGCCGAGAGTTCTCGCGACAAACTAATTACGAGAATTCCAGTTGCCCCTTCGGCGATCAATTTACGAAAAGCCTCTGCAAATTGACCAGGTGCCGGTGCGGCAGTCTGGGGCAAAATTGGCGACTCGGAACAGTGCTTCCAAAATTGTTCTGCTGTCAAACTTTTGCGATCAACAAACTCTTGGTCCCCAAAGCTGTATGTCAGTGGAACAATAGTTATGTTGTATTGGTCGGCGAGTGCTTGTGGAATGTCGCAAGCGGAGTCTGTGAGAATGCGGATTGTCATGTTTCTGAGTTTACTACTGGGTGCGCATCACTAATGCGAGTTCGATATTTGCGACGAAAGTGCGCTGCCCACCAAGTCAAGAGAAGTAACAGCGCTACTCCACTAACTACTCGACCAAGACCAGCGAGTGCATTAACACGGGCAGAAACCGCAATTTTCTTGCCAAGTTGACTTGATCCATCGGCAGTAAAAATTCGCACATCCACCGGAAACAGACCATTCGATAATGCAATTACATCAATAGTCAGACCGTTTGAGCTGCTCGCAGGCACGCGAACTACCGCGGTGGGATTAGCAAACTGAAGTTTTTGACTTTCAACTTTGACCAGCACAGTTAAATCTTCGTTGGATGAATTTTGTAAATTCAATTGAAGTTGGCTTTGTTTACTTCCGAGTGTAAAAGTTGTACCTTCTTCAAGCGTCACTGCGGTACGCAATTTCTTTAGTTCTTCTCGAGTTTGTGTAGAAAACAGGTTTCGTTGATTTGTGCTCAAGGTATCGCTTGACATCACCATCAAACGCTCGTTCCAAAGTGTCCAAGTGGCAGAGTTTCCGTCAAGTGTTGAGTCAAGTTTGTGAAGATCGCTTCGCAACTTATCTATGTCGTTCATTCGCGTGTTGAATTGTGTTGAGTCTTTGAGTCGCAGATTTGGTTTAATTGCATCTTGGCGAGGCGGAGGCAAATCAGCAAGTGTCTTTATCGCAATTTGTTGTGGGACTCTTTTCAAAATCAATAAAACTTCGTGAATCAAATTTGAATTGATCACCGAGCCGTCTTGTGTTGTCAGCATCACTCGTCGCAGCGATGGTGTTCCGCCGTCGCTTTCAATTTTGTCTCGCAATGCCAATAATTGAGCGACGATGGCACTGGCAGTGATGAACGAATTATCCCTCTGGTCGCCGAGTTGAATCGCATAATTATTGTCGGCGACATATAGCGAAAGTGTTTTATCTTTTGACACAAGTCGAAATGGACGCGCAGTTTTCTCGGCAACTCCCAAAGTCGCGCCAGCCTTTGGGAGCATCACAACTGATGTATATCCCGAATCCGAAAGCAGATCTACGCCTGGTTGATCAAGTGGAGCGCTTGCAATCCAGACATTTGGTGTGACGGCACTAGATGCAAACCGCGAACTCAAACTATTTTTTCCGAGTTCAAGCAAGGTTTTGAACTCAACGGCTCGGTTGTTTTTTTGAGCACTTGACGGATCAAAGGCGAGATACGTCGAGTCAACGAGGGTCGCCTGACCAATCGCAGCATTAAGCCTTGAGAGCAAGTCTTGATCTATCGGATCTTTCGATTTACTCAGACCGTCAATAACTTGTGGCGATAGTTGCGTTGAGATTAGTTGGTTATCAAGTTCTAATAATGCAATTAATTCAGAAATTTTCTCCCGAGTCATGTCGTCAACTTTGTGCGAGCCGTCTGGTTGCAGAGTGTTTGTGCTACTCAGAGTTGCAACGAAACTTACCGGCATTGGTTCAAGTCGAGTTGATAAATTAATGCGATTAACAAAACTGACCTGACTTGCACGAACGACTTGGTTGGTCAAAACTTCTATTCGCACTGGGTAAACCCCCGCACCTGCAAACTCAATTCTTTTTGGATCAGTTTGCTGACCCACAGCCACACCAGTATCTCGACCAGGATTTCGACCAGGATTTCGACCACTCGTCAGACGCGACGCAACAACCGGTGCAAGATCAGTGGACTGTGCGATCACTTCAAACTGACCGTCTGGTTTTTGATCTAAATCGTTTATTGCGAAGTCGAGAGTGTCAGTAGCAGTAAACAAACTTGGTTCTGCAATTATTTCTCGAACTTCTTGTTCGCCGCCCGAAACTTTGGTGCCAAGCGACAGACGAACAACTGAATTGCTTACCGAAAGCAAACTTTCTAAAATGGTTGTGTCAGTAACAGAAAAAACAAATCGCAAAGGACCTGCAGCAGGGATATTAAAGTTTTGTGCGGTCAACTTCAAAGCGCTCGGCGAAGTAGTTTCGACTTGTTGAGCCCTAACATCAGCAGACATCGTTGACGGCGCAAGGGTGCTGATCGCGACTGCCACCAGTATTGGCGTGAGCAGGGTCTTAAGTCGAATAATCACCAGCCAATTACGGTAGTGCCAGCAAACCTAGGCAACTGAAAATAACTATCAAGGTTGGGCCACAGTGCCTAGCCTGTAGAGCGTGGTGCCTCAGCGATTCGCGCCTGTTTTGAGCGAATTGGCTCCGTTAATCCCCAGGTTTCGTGACTCAGGTTTCAAGCTGTTTCTAGTTGGTGGCACGGTGCGCGACCTGATGTTGGATCGTAAAGTTAAAGATTTAGATTTTGATCTGACCACCGATGCTCTTCCAGAGCAAATCAAAGTGACTCTTTCGGGTTGGGCAGATGCGATATGGACACAAGGAGAAAGATTCGGCACAATCGGCGCAAAGAAAGGCGATCGCGTTTACGAAATTACAACTCATCGCGCCGAGGCTTATTCTCTCGACTCTCGCAAGCCAGATGTACAGTTTTCCAAAGATATTCACGAAGATCTTTCGCGTCGCGATTTCACAATCAATGCAATGGCTTTGGAAATAACTAATCAATCACCTGAACTAATTGATCCATTTAATGGGATGGCCGATTTGCTTGGCAAAGTTTTGCGCACACCCTTGTCGCCAGAGGTCAGCTTCAGCGATGATCCGTTGCGAATGTTGCGGGCTGCAAGATTTATCTCTGGTCTTGGCGTTGTTCCAGTGCCTGAATTAACTGCGGCTGTCAAGTTGATGAGCGACCGAATCACGATTGTCAGCGCTGAACGAATTCGCGATGAATTCGATCGGTTAATGGTCACCGAGCGCCCTTCATTTGGCTTGTGGTTTCTAGTTGATAATGGCCTTTCACAACATTTTTTGCCAGAGTTAGCGGCGATGCAACTCGAACAAGATCCGATTCATCGTCATAAAGATGTACTCACGCACACACTGGCTGTTGTTGAAAATGTTCAGTCTGATGCACCTTGTGATTTTCGCATCACACGATTGGCAGCGTTGTTTCACGATGTCGGTAAACCAAAGACCAGATCAATTCGCGCCGGCAAAGGTGTAACTTTTTATCACCACGAGGCAGTTGGCGCACGCATGACACGAGAGCGAATGCGCAAGTTGAAGTACTCAACCCAAGATATTGAAACCGTTTCCGAACTTGTTGCATTGAGTGCGCGATTTCATACATATCAAATGGGTTGGACTGACGCCGCGGTGCGTCGCTATGTTCGCGATGCCGGTGCACATCTCGCAGATCTAAATGTTCTGACTCGAAGTGACTGCACGACTAGAAATGAAAAGAAAGTTGAAGCACTCGCTCGGCGAATGAGCGAACTTGAACAACGCATCGCAGAGCTCGCAGTGAGTGAAGAACTAAAAGCGATGCGACCAGAATTAGATGGCTCGCAAGTAATGGAATTTCTCAAAATTCAACCTGGACGAGAAATTGGTGAAGCGCTTGATTTTCTTATGGAAATCCGCATTGAAGAAGGCCCGCTCGGCGACACAGAAATTCGGGCGCGGCTCAAATCTTGGTGGGACTCGCGAGTCGGCTAGTTTGTGTCGATAAGGTCCAAACACATATGAAACGTAAACTTGAAAATAACGATCACGTCACCACTGATGATGATGCATCTGTTGGTGAAATTGATCATCGTCTAACTAGACGAGCGCTAATAAACAATTTTCGGCGTGGTGAAGTTTCTCGTGACACTTTGTGCGATGCGCATCCTGAGTTAATGCGCGTGGCAAAAAACTTTGGTCGTGCAACGAGGGCGAAGTGTCCAATCTGCGTCAAAGATCAACTTGTCACCGTTTCATATTTATTTGGTCCGCGATTGCCGAGTCACGGTCGGTTTATCGCAACCCGAGACGAGATCGAGCGCTTTGATGAACGACCCGAGCGATTTACGGCTTATTTAATAGAGGTCTGTCGAACTTGCAGTTGGCATCATTTGCTTAAGACCCGCATTCTTGGGGGTCATCGCAAGCCAGGAAAGTCTGTAATCGCCCAATAACCCTGTAACAGGCCTGTGGCACTGTGTTGTTGTGCCGTTACACTTTCAACTTCACATACCTGCCCCTTCGGGGGCCCCAATTAATAGTTGGGTCCGAAGGGAGTTTTTATGCGCGCATACGAATTAATGGTCATTGTCAGCGGCAATCTTGAAGAGTCCGCTGCCCACAACTGGATAAGTGTGGTAACTAAGTCAGTAACTACTGCCGGTGGCACGGTTCACGGCACACCTGATTGGTGGGGCAAGCGTCGCTTGGCTTATCCAATCAAAAAACAAAGCGATGGCTACTACGCAATTTTCAATATCACAGCACCAGGTGGGGCACTCGACGAAGCCGAGCGCGCCATGCGAATTGCTGATGATGTTCTAAGGCACAAACTTTTTCGCCTTCCTGATGACGAAGCCGCGCGTCGCGGTATGACCGTCTCAGCATAAAAATATTCACAACAGAAATTAAAGGATTAAAAAATGGCTGATAACAGCATCACTCTCGTCGGAAACTTAACTCGCGACCCAGAAATTCGATTCACTGCAACTGGTCGTGCTGTGGCGTCGTTCGGTATTGCAGTTGGTCGTCGCTACCAGGTCAACGGTGAATGGCAAGAACAAACTTCCTACTTCAATGTCACTGCATGGGGCCAACTCGGTGAGAACGCAGCAGCCACCTTTACTAAAGGCACGCGGGTTGTCGTAACTGGTCGACTTGAGCAACGCGAATACACATCGCGCGAAGGCGAAAAGCGCACAGCAATAGATGTCATCGCCGACGAACTCGGGCCAAGTTTGCGTTGGGCAACCGCAACGGTTGTGCGTACACCAAAGCAAGATGGTCAAGGTGGCGGAGCATCCAACAATCGCCCTGCCAATAGCGGCACCAATCCAGGTACCGAAGCAACGCCTTTTGACGGCGAAGAACCTTTCTAAAACTCAACTAGCAAATCAACCAGACGATTAAGGACATTCCCAATGACAAGTAAATCCAATAAATTAAGAGCACAAAAAGCATTGTTGCGCAAACCAAAAAAGCGCTCAAATGTTGTGGTCAAAGAGAAGGTCGGCTTTGTCGACTATAAAGACGTCAATTTATTGCAGCGTTACATGTCAGATCGCTCTAAGTTGCGTGCGCGTCGAATGAACGGCAACAATGTTCAACTTCAACGCGACATCGCAACTGCAGTAAAGAATGCTCGTGAGATGGCGTTGTTGCCATATGTCAAACAAGTTTCTGCAGCTCGCGCACCGCGCGAGCGTGGCGAGTACGGTTCTGATGACCGAGACCGAGACCGCGATCGTGGCCCTCGTCGTCCGCGTCGAGATGACTCGTCTTCAAGTGGAGCATCAACTCAAAGTTCGGCAAGTTTCTCCGAAACAATCGAAGTTGCTCCAAACATCACTGCCGAAATTTCAACTGAGACAAACACAGACGGAGCAGCATCATGAAAATCCTTCTTCGATCAGATGTCAAAGGCTTAGGCCGTCGCGGAGACATTGTCAGCGTTTCAGCTGGGCACGCACGCAATTTTCTTTTGCCAAACGATCTTGCCGTTGTTGCTAATGACGGCACTGTTGTTCAGGCCGAGGCGATGCGTAAAGCGCAAGAACTTAAAGCAGCCACAGATCGCGAGTCTGCTCGCAATCTTGCTACTTCGTTGTCAACAAAAGTCATCACAATTTCAGCCAAGGCGGGCAATGAAGGTCGTTTATTCGGATCAATCACCTCTGCTGAAATCGTTAAAGCTGTCTTTGATCAGACTGGTATAACAATTGACCGCAAACAAATTCATTTAGAAGCACCATTGCGTGCACTTGGCGATCATGTTGTTGTAGTCGAATTGTTTACCGAAGTTTCAACCAATATCGCCGTAAATATTGTCGCTAAATAGAATTATTTAACTAGTCGCACTGTGCGAACTATTTAAGCTTTATCCACAAGAAATCCACAAAGGTTGTGCAATTTCGCGTCCGCTATTTACCGCTAAAGGTAGGTAATATCTTGATTTCCACTTGTTATCAACAAGAAAATCACAGGGTTATACCGCTAGCAATCAACAGGCAAACACAGGCATTGTGTAGTCGTGTCAATTGCTGAATTTCCGCGTGGTGAGCGCAGTGGGTTTTCACAGCGACAACCCAGTCGCATTCCACCGCACAGCATCGAAGCTGAAGCATCGCTGCTCGGCGCGATGTTGTTGTCACAAGAAGCAGTTGGTGTTGCCTTTGAACGCGGTGTTAAATCAGAAGAGTTTTATAAGCCAGCGCATCAACATATTTATGATGCAATTCGTGCGCTCAACATTGCTGGTGAACCAGTTGACCCAATCACTGTTGGTGAGGCGCTGCGTCGAAATAATTTATTAGACGGCATCGGTGGAATCGACGCGTTACTAACTTTGCAAAATGCAACGCCGGCAATCACAAGTGCTGATCGTTATGCAAAAATAGTTCGTGAGACCGCGTCGTTGAGACGGCTACTTGCGGTTGCTTCTGAGATCGCTGATATCGCGTATAGCGGGCCGGAAGATGTGGCTAAAGCAATTGATGATTCTGAATCAAAAGTATTTGATATTTCTGAGAGCAATATTGGTGATGCATCTCAACCACTCAAAAGTCTGGTTGAAACCGCAATGGAAAAATTAGAGGAGCGTGCCAATAATAAAGAAGCAATAACCGGTACGGCAACTGGTTTAGCTGGCCTTGACAAGATTTTGCTTGGTCTGCAACCAGGCACGCTAAATATTCTTGGCGCTCGACCTGCAATGGGAAAGTCTGCACTAGCGCTCGGAATTGCTGTACACGTTGCGCGATCCTCGGGTAAGCCGGTTTTATTCTTCTCACTTGAAATGGGTAGCGCCGAACTTGTTCAGAGAATTCTGGCGAGCGAGGCCGGTGTTGACTCAACCGTGTTACGCAGTGGTCGCCCAACTCCGCATGACTGGACAAAAATCGGACATGCCGTTGGTCGCTTAGATGTTCCATTAATTATTGACGACAGCCCAGGAACATCGGTCGGTGCGATCCGGGCGAAGGCTCGACGAACACTGAGTCGCCAAGGAGGCCTTGCTTTAATCGTGATTGACTATTTGCAACTTATGGGAGGCGATGGTCGACCAGAGAATCGTCAACTTGAAGTCAGTGAGATAAGTCGAAAATTAAAGTTATTGGCGCGTGAATTTAAGATTCCAATTTTGGCATTAAGTCAGTTGAGTCGCGGGTTAGAGGCCCGCACAGACAAACGCCCAACACTTTCAGACTTGCGTGAATCTGGCGCACTCGAGCAAGATGCCGACGTGGTTATGTTTTTGTATCGCGAAGAGGTTTACAACCCAGACAATAAAGACGAAATTGGTGCAGCAGAACTAAATATTTCAAAGCACCGTGCTGGCCCACTCGGCAAAGTTCGCTTAGCGTGGCTGGCTGCGTACACGCGTTTCGAAAACTTTGCTTTAGATTCAAGTTCTAATTAGTAAGTGAGTTAGCGGTCTCTGAAGATGTTTCTTGGCGAAGATCTCCTTGCTTGGTTAGTGATTGCGCTTGGTGGTGCGATGTTCGTGGGCAATTTTGCAGCATTGATTCGTCCCCCAAAAAAGCGACGCGATGAAAACGATTTGGCTAAAGCACCAGTTGCCCGCAGTTTGGTGATGGCAACAATTGGCGCCATTGCTGCATTGTGGGCATTAATTAGTTTGTTCTGAAATAAAAGAATTCACCAGTCGTCAATTCGCCTTGACTCTCTTTTTTTGCTGGCATGCCGTTTGCCTTCAAGGCGACGTTTAATCGATGCCCGAGTTGGCTTTGACTTTCTACGATCAGGTGCAGGTGGCTTTGCAGCATTGTCAATAATTTCAGCCAGTTGGTTTAAACAAAGTTGTCGGTTGCGCCATTGACTTCGACTGGTCTGATTTGTTATCCGAATTTTTGTGGCTAGCAAACTTTGGATTCTTCTAATCAAAAATTCCGAGCCAGTAATTGCAGAAGTTTCGACTATCAGCGTGGCTTTTGAAGAAGTTTTATTGATGTGTTGCCCGCCTGCGCCACTTGACCGGGCGAAGTTCCATTGCATCGCCGCACTCGGCACGACAAGACCGCTCGTTGTTTGCAGATCCTCGTCAGGTTTCACTTCGGCAAGTCTTGCCCAAGTTTTGAGCGGGTGACGGGAATCGGACCCGCGTATTCAGCTTGGGAAGCTGATGTTCTACCACTGAACTACACCCGCAATTAGGTAATTGAGCGTAGCAAGCCTTGTTTCTTGGCAAAATTTCAGATCAGCCTCAGATTTACTAAGGTTTTCTAGTTGTGATTCTGTCTGACCGAACAATTCGAGAGGCTCTAGCCAATAAGCGGATCGTGATCGACCCGCTAGATGATTCGTGTATTCAGCCATCATCTATTGATGTCAAAGTCTCAAATCTGTTTCGGGTGTTTCGCAATCACACGGCCAGCACAATCGATGTTAAACGCGATTTGTCTGAACTGACCGAGTTAGTTGAGATTCCGTTTGATGGTGTATTTATGTTGCACCCAGGTGAATTTGTTCTCGGTTCAACTCTTGAAAGAATCGGGCTTGCCAATGATTTAGTTGGCCGTGTTGAAGGTAAAAGTTCGCTTGGCCGTCTCGGACTTTTAATTCATTCAACTGCAGGTTTTATTGACGCCGGTTTCGACGGTCACATCACTCTTGAATTATCAAACGTCGCAAATTTGCCGATCACGATTTACCCGTCAATGAAAATCGGCCAAGTCAGTTTCATGACGATGACCACACCAGCAGATAAGCCATACGGCTCAGGTGCAAGTGGCTCAAAATATCAAGGGCAACGCGGTCCGACACCCAGTCGATACTTCGAAAATTTTAAATAATTAACTGAAACTCTGCGAACTGCTCGCAAATGCCGCAGATAACGGAGCAAATTGGTTTGCAACTTGTCGCTCACCATTTTCAATTGCATCTAATAAATGAATTGCAATGTCACCGACCTTGATTTGTGATTCGTCTTTGCCAGCACCCTTCACGCCGTCATCAAGCATGATGTAGCAGAACGGACAAGCAGTGGCGACGCGGGTTGCTCCAGTGGCGATTGCTTCTCGGGCGCGCTCATCGTTAACTTTTGTGCCGATGTCTTCTTCCATCCACATTCTTGCTCCGCCAGCCCCACAGCACATGCCGTTGGTGCCGTTGCGTGGCATCTCAACTATTTCAATTCCCTTGATTGAGCCGACAACTTTTCGTGGGGCGATATACACATCGTTGTGGCGACCGAGATAACAAGAGTCATGATAAGTGATGCGCTCTTCGAGCGTTGCATTAGTTACATCTAACTTTCCTGACTCAATTAAGTCTTCAAGCAATTGCGAGTGGTGGATGACCTCATAGTTGCCACCAAGTTGCGGATACTCGTTTTTAAGTGTGTTGAAACAATGCGGACACTGAGTAATAATTTTCTTCACTCCCATACCATTAAGCATCTCAACATTTGGCATCGCCAACATTTGAAACAAATATTCGTTGCCACTGCGTCGTGCACTATCGCCTGTGCACATTTCGCTTGGTCCGAGAATCGCTACATCTATCCCAGCGCGTTTGAGCAACTTGGCCATCGACTGCGTGACTTTCTTGTTCTTGTCATCGAAACTGCCGGCACAACCAACCCAGTAGAGATATTCGCTCGTAAACGGCGCGCCTAGGTCAAGAATTTCAACATCTAAATCTTTTGCCCATTCACCACGGTCTGTTTGACTCATTCCCCAAGGGTTGCCTTGGTTCTCCATTGCTCGATAGGCGTTGCCTAATTGCGCAGGAAAGTTGCTCTCCATTAAAGATAAATATCGACGCATGTCAAGAATCTTGTCAAGGATTTCGATGTTCACTGGGCAAATTTCATCGCAGGCCTTGCAGCTTGTACATGACCAGATCTCTTCGGCAGTTATTCGCTCAAACAATAAGTTGGCGCCGATTTTGATTTCAGCGTCAGCACTTAGTGGCGCAGAAACCTTGCCACCAGGCGCATGGGCTGCAGTTGCCGCCATTACTTCGCCACTCTTAAGAATAATTTCACGCGGATCAAGAGGTTTACCTGTTGCATGCGCAGGGCAGACACTGGTGCAACGACCACACATTGTGCAGGCATCGAGATCAAGCAACTGCTTCCAAGTGAATTCTTCAACTACATGAACACCAAAGGACTCAAGAGATGTTTCTGTGAGATTAGGCATTGCCTTCATCGCGCCCTTCGGGCGTTCACGATCTTTGAGATACATATTTAATGGTGATGTAAACATGTGACGCAACATCGTGATCGGCAGAATCGCCAAGAACACCACAAATGTCAAGACGTGAGCCACCCACCACCCCTGGTGCCATGTTTGCAACATTCCTGCACTGTTGCCATTAACAAGTTGAGCCAGCGGATAACCAACAACGCTCCACTTCTCGTGATCAAGATTCACCCCGGCAGCCTGGCCCTGGGCGATGCGAAACATCTCTGCGCCAAAACCAGTGACGCCGATGGCCAGCAACACACCAAGAATTAGTGCGTGCTCAGGTTTTGTTTTAATGCGAATTCGATATGGACGCTGAACATATCTTCGAATAATTGCCCATACGACACCGCCGGTGAAAACAACACCAGCAACATCACCGACTAACGCGTATCCGCGATACACATCGCCATGCAAAAACTTAAGTTGCTCTGGCATCTGATGGTCAACTTCGAGAACTGTTGTTACGCCGAGCAGAACAAGAAATCCAAAATAAATCATTGAGTGCATTAAGCCAGCAGCGCTATCACGCAATAAAGTTCGCATGTAAACACCAGAGCGATAATCAGCAAGTCGACGCTTGGCATTTTTTGCAGTTGTCTTGCGCTTATCTGGTGCACCTCGCTCCCAGTTGCGAATTCGATCCGCAAATCGCAGCGAACCCCAAATCAACATCATCGGAATAATCGTGTAGAACGCAACACGCAAAGCAGTTGGTATTCCACCGAATACTTCGCGGTGTATCAAAGATGTGTTTTCCCAGCCAGTTAATTGTGGAATAATTCCGGAGATCATCGTAAAAACGCCGATACCAACACCAAACGCAATTGATAGTTGGTATGGCTTGAAGCGTTTTACTGAAGGTGCGTTAGTTGTCATGAGTTAGATACATTTCGTTTGTGAGATTGATGAATCTCAGACTAGTTTTCTCAGCCGAAATAAGCGCGATCCAAATCGCGAATACGCATGGCCAAAGCCCCAAAAAGTTTGTGGGCTAGTGCAGGAACCTTGTCGATCACGCGAAGAAAGTTGCCACGACTGATGACAAGAACTTGGCATTCGGTATCACAAACGACTGTTGCGGTCCGTGGACCGTTATCAAGTAGCGACAATTCGCCAACTACCGAACCCGTGCCAAGAGTCGCAACCTTCTTGCCACTGCGCTTAACAACGGCTTTGCCGCTCAAAATAATGAACGCTTCTTTGCCCGGCTCACCCTGTTTGGTCAAAGTTTCGCCTTTGGCGAAAGTTACTTGATCGCCAGCCTTCGCAATTCTTTCTAAATCTTTAGAAGAGCATGAAGAAAACAGTGGAGAGTACCGCAGATGCTTTAATGAGTTTTTGAGATTTGCCATGCCTTAGATAATAGGGCGCTGGTGGAACCAGTGGCACGCGGGTGCCAACAAACACTAATTCTCAGTTTTTGCCTGATTTGCTACAGCCTGCGTGGCCTTTGCAATTTCGATCGGATCACCAAGAAACTCAACTTCGACTATCTCTAGGGCGCTTTTTGAGATAGCAGAAAACTCGTATTTACGAGGTACCCCAGTTGGAATATTGAATTCAGAAATCTGCGGTGGACTGAGTTTTTCTAGATACATCACTAGCGCTCGAAGTGAATTGCCGTGCGCAGTTATTAAAATATTTTTACCGTTGATCAATTCTGGTGCAATGTTTGCTTCGAAGAATGGCACAACTCGCTGAACAACATCCTTCAAACATTCTGATGCAGGAAGTTGTTCAACTGGAATATTTTTATATTTCAAATCCTGTGCAGGATGTTCTGGATTTGAAATATCAACTGGCGGTGGCGCAGTGTCAAAACTGCGTCGCCAAATATTTGTTTGTTGTTCTCCATATTTTGCTGTGGTTGCTTTTTTATCAAGTCCTTGTAACGCACCATAGTGGCGCTCGTTGAGGTGCCAATCTTGACGAGTTTCAACTTGACTTTGGTTCAGTAAATCAAGAGCGATTCGATTGGTTTCAATAGCGCGAATTTGCATCGATGTAAACACAAGATGAAATTGAATTCCTGCTTTAAGCATTGTTTGTCCGGCTGTTTTTGCTTCCTGTTCGCCCTTTATTGTCAAAGGTACGTCGTGCCAACCAGTGAATAAATTTTGCTCGTTCCAGGTGCTTTGACCGTGTCGCAACAGCACCAATATGCCAGTCATTTTCGCCTCACAAGATAAATCGTAGGTCCTAATTATCGGTAACAATGGATGTATGGCATTAGATGGTGCATTTGATGTGGTGGTCGTTGGTTCTGCAAATTTAGACTTGGTTGCTCGTACACCACGACTTCCAAAACCTGGCGAGACAGTAACCGGCTCTCAGTATTTCGAATCGTGCGGTGGCAAAGGAGCCAACCAAGCAATTGCTGCGTCTCGTGCTGGTGCGAGGACTGCGTTCATTGGAGCAATTGGAACAGATCACGCGGGCGAAACTTTACGCGCAGCATTTACATCCAACAAAGTCGATACAACTGCTCTGCAAACAGTTGGAGTGCCAACAGGTCGGGCATTGATTGGTGTCAGTGATGACGGCGAGAACTCAATCATTGTTGTGCCGGGTGCCAATCACGCAATCACAGTCGGCGACATTGCGCGAAATACAAAAGTTATTTCTTCAGCGAGAGTTTTGTTGTGTCAACTAGAAGTTCCAGTTGAAGTTGTGCAATCGGCATTCTCTCTGGCCGGCAAAGACACAATTCGAATTTTGAACCCTGCTCCCGCTGCGACATTGAGCAGTGAATTGTTGGCCCTGGTTGATGTGATAATTCCAAATGAGCACGAATTGAAACTTCTAGGTGGTGCAGAGACACTTCTCAATCACGGAATCAAGACGATTATCGTCACGCAGGGCGCGCAGGGGGCGACACTGATAACTCAAGATGCCCAGACCAAGATTCAGCCATATGTTGTTGTTCCGGTTGATTCAACAGGTGCAGGAGATGCATTTTGTGCGATGATCGCGGCACGACTGGCAATTGGCGAATCTATGGAAAAGGCACTGAAAGCGGCAGTCGTTTCGGGGGCGCTAACGACCTTGGTTGCAGGTGCTGTGCCGTCGTTACCCTTATGGAGTGAGGTTTCTAGCAAACTTGAGTCTATGTGACTCAAGTTATCTATGTAATTGGTTGTTAAGATTCGAAACTTCGCTTATCGTGTTGGTTGCTTGCCGAAACCCCCTTCGGCGAGCACTTAAAAATCCACTATTTGAATGGAGTCAAAATTATGTCAAAAGCAGTCGGAATTGACCTCGGAACAACAAACTCAGTCGTATCAGTCCTTGAAGCAGGCGAGCCAGTAGTAGTCCCAAACTCAGAAGGCTCCCGCACCACTCCATCGGTTGTGGCATTTTCGAAGAGCGGCGAAGTTTTGGTCGGCGAAGTCGCCAAACGCCAGGCAATCACCAACCCAGAGCGAACATTTCGCAGCATAAAGCGACATATTGGCTCATCTTGGACATCCAGTGACATCGACGGCAAAAAATATACGCCGCAAGAAATCAGTGCCCGTATTTTGATGAAGTTGAAGCGTGATGCCGAGGCCTACCTCGGAACATCTGTTACTCAAGCAGTTATTACTGTGCCTGCATATTTTGATGACGCACAGCGAACCGCAACAAAAGAAGCTGGGCAAATTGCCGGTCTTGAAGTTTTGCGAATTATTAACGAGCCAACTGCAGCAGCACTTGCATACGGTCTCGAAAAAGGCAGCGAAGACGAAACGATTCTTGTTTTCGACTTAGGCGGTGGAACATTCGACGTCAGTGTTCTCGAGATCGGCGACGGCGTATTTGAAGTCAAGAGCACGCATGGTGATACTCACTTAGGTGGCGATGACTGGGACCAGCGAGTAATTGATTGGCTTGTAAAAGAATTCAAATCTGCGCATGGTGTAGATCTCGGCACCGATCGCATGGCAACTCAACGACTAAAAGAGGCTGCAGAAAAAGCAAAGATTGAACTTTCGCAAGTGCAACAAACACAGATCAACTTGCCTTTCATCACTGCAACACCGAGTGGGCCATTGCATCTTGATGTTTCATTGAGTCGTTCAAAGTTTCAAGAAATGACCAATGATTTATTAGAGCGTTGTCGCAAACCATTTGAGCAAGCGATCACAGATGCTGGCATAACAAAAAGTGCAATCAAGCATGTAATTTTGGTTGGCGGTTCAACTCGAATGCCAGCAGTTCTTGATTTAATTCAATCTCTAACTGGCAAAGAACCAAATCGTTCGGTCAACCCTGATGAAGTGGTTGCTGCCGGCGCGGCGATTCAAGCAGGAGTTCTGCGTGGTGATGTTAAGGACATTTTGTTGCTTGACGTAACCCCGTTGTCTCTTGGTATTGAAACAAAGGGTGGCGTGATGACCAAGCTCATCGAGCGCAACACAACAATTCCGACTCGTCGAACCGAAGTATTCACTACTGCAGACGACATGCAACCATCTGTAGAGATACATGTGTTGCAAGGTGAGCGTGAGATGGCAAGTTACAACAAGACCCTCGGCAAATTTCAACTTGTTGATCTTCCACCAGCACCGCGTGGGGTTCCACAAATCGAAGTCACCTTCGACATTGATGCCAACGGCATTGTCCATGTGTCGGCAAAAGACCGCGCCACAAGCAAAGAGCAATCAATGACAATCACTGGTCAGTCTTCGCTTTCAAAAGACGACATCAACAAGATGGTCAAAGATGCCGAAGCGCATGTCGAAGAAGACAAGAAACGACGCGACGAAGCCGAAATTCGCAACAATGCTGACTCGCTCGTTTATCAAACCGAAAAAGTTTTGCGTGAGCAAGGTGAAAAACTTTCTGAAGATGAACGCAAGGCAGTCGAAGGACCACTTGCCGATCTCAAGTCAGCACTTAATGGCAGCGATCACGAAACAATTAAGAGTGCTACCGAAAAACTTATGACTGCAAGCCAAGATTTCAGCCAAAAGCTTTACGAAGCGGCGGCTCGCGACTCAAATGCTGCAGGAACGTCGGCTTCTGGTCAAGCGCCAGGCGAAAATGATTCCGACATCGTTGATGCCGAAATCGTTGACGAGAAATAATTCGAGAGCCTTTCACAGAAATGGACGAGGAAACAGAAGAGACCACGAGTCAAGACGAGGCTCAAGTACCTGACGAAGAGTTGAGTATTGAGTCGCTGATTGAACAATTAACAAAAGAGCGCGACGAATTTAAAGATATTGCACTGCGGGTTCAAGCCGAGTTCGAAAATTATCGCAAGCGTTCGGCAGCACAGTTAATTGACGAAGTAGATCGCAATTCTGGTCGTCTCGTTGAAGGTTTATTGGCAGTTATTGATGCTTGTGAGGCTGCGGTGGCTCACGAAATTAGTGGTGTTGAGCCAATTTTGAGCGCATTAATGAGTGCTCTCAACAAGCAAGGTCTTGAAGTTCTTGAACTTCTAGACACAGTGTTTGATCCGAGTCTTGCCGAGGCGGTAGTTCACGAACCAGCAGAGAACGAAGGTGGCGAAACAACGGTTATTGAAGTTCTACGAACTGGTTATCGCTGGAAAGGTCGTGTGTTGCGAGCGGCGATGGTCAAGGTGAAAGGCTAATTAAGGCAACCCGCGATGACGGCACAGCGCGAGTGGTTCGAAAAAGATTATTACGCTGTGCTCGGTGTCAATAAAGACACTGCAGCCAAAGAGATAACGAAGTCATATCGAAAACTGGCGCGAAAATATCATCCAGATACGAATCCAAATAATGCGTCTGCTGAAGAAAAGTTCAAGGATATTTCCGCGGCATATGACGTACTAGGCGATGAATCTCGTCGTCGCGAATACGACGAAGTTCGTCGTGCGGGGCCTTCAGCGTTTTCTGGTCACGGCGGAGCAGGATCACAACATTTCAGTGCTGGCGGTTCAGATATCAACGACCTAATCGGTCAAATGTTTGGTGGTCGTGGGTCTCGTTCGCGCGGAACTCCTGGTCCGCAACGCGGAAATGATGTTGAGGCTTCAATCACGCTTGATTTTGTTGACGCTGTTCAAGGCATCACTACTTCGTTGCACTTGACATCTGAAGTCCAATGTCAAACATGTCTTGGATCTGGATCAAAGCCCGGGACATCAGCCAAGAGATGCGCACTTTGCGCTGGTCGTGGAGTGATTGAAGAAGATCAAGGGCCATTCGCATTTTCTTCACCCTGTTCGCGTTGCAACGGTAGAGGATCAACCATTGACAGCCCTTGCAAAAATTGCAAAGGTCTTGGAACCGAAGTTCGTGCCCGAGAAGTTAATGTGCGAATTCCTGCTGGCGTTGACAACGGCCAAAAAATTCGTCTCAAGGGTCGCGGTACGCCAGGTCGTGGTAATGGGCAACCCGGTGACTTGTTTGTGACTTGCAATGTTCTTGCGCATCATTTGTTTGGGCGCGAAGGCAAAAATCTGACATTGCGACTGCCAGTTACTTTTTCTGAAGCGGTGTTGGGTGCGACGATTGAAGTTCCGACGCTTGATGGAGAATCTGTTGTTTTGCGTTTGAAGCCATCGACACAACCAGGCTCACGCCATCGCGTAAAAGGTAAGGGTATTCAATCGGCACAAGATGCTGGCGACTTGATTGTCACTGTTGATGTAGTGGTGCCAAAAGAAATAAATAAACAAGAACAAAAAGTAATTGAAGAACTTGCTCGCTTAAGCACCGAGTCTGTGCGAAGTCACATTAAATAATTATTTTACAAAAGAGAGGGATTATGGATTTTGAAACTCAGGCCGTCTATGTAATTTCAGTGGCTGCAGAGCTAGCCGGAATGCATCCGCAAACTTTGAGAATTTATGAGCGTCGTGGTTTAGTTCAACCCGCTCGTACCACAGGAGGCAAGCAACGCCGTTACAGCAACGCCGATATCGCTCAGTTGTTGCGCATCGCCGAACTTGCTGAGATCGGTATGAACCTTGAAGGAATTCGCCAAGTAATGGCCCTTGAAATTGAGGTGGCTGCATTGAAAAAACAACTTCAGTTAATGCAAGATCAACTTGCGCGTGCAACAGCTGATAGTTCAAATCGTTATGGGTTAATCCCATTGCGGCAGTCAGTCACAGTATTTGGAAGTCGACCAAGTATTTTTAATCAGGAGTAATGATTGACGCGGACTAGACTTTAAACACGTCCCTATAAGTTCTAATTAAGTTCTAATTAACTAGGAGCGTTTGATGCCTGTAACTGTCGTCGTTGGAACCCAATGGGGCGACGAAGGCAAGGCAAAAATCATCGATTTACTGGCAGAGTCGCATCAAATCGTTGCTCGCTATCAAGGGGGACACAATGCTGGTCACACCGTTGTTGTTGGCGATCAAAAGTATGCGTTACAACTTGTGCCGAGCGGAGTTTTCTATTCGCATGTAACACCGGTGATTGGTAACGGCGTCGTTGTCGATTTGCCGACACTGTTCAAAGAAATTGACACACTTGAGTCACGCGGAGTTTCATGCGCGCGTCTGAAAGTCTCGAGTCTCGCTCATTTGATTTTTCCATGGCATCAATCGCATGATGCATTGAGCGAGTCAGGTCTAGGCGAAAACAAAATCGGCACAACTCTAAAAGGAATCGGCCCTGCCTATGCAGACAAAGCTCGCCGCGTCGGAATTCGCGTTGGAGATGTGCGCGTTCCGAA